>NZ_JAYGGZ010000044.1:0-62402 GCF_034931465.1 Anabaena sp. UHCC 0399
GGGCTATTATAGGCGAAAATGTTCCACTGAGATTTATTGTGTTCTACGGTGGGTAACTGCACCACAGAAAACCAACCTTGATGGAGATTTTTGATAAAACTTAATTCTGTAGTTGGTTCGTAAAAAGGATTACCATTTGCATCCCGATAGTCGAGGGAGTCAATATTTTTTAACCCCCCTATACCCTGTTGCATTTTTTCACTGGCTTTAAACCGTTGTCCACTGCGCTTGAAACGAACTTGCAGTTTACGGACTAATTTATTGGCAATACCATCTAAAACGTAGCGATCGCACAATAATGTATTCTGTTTAGACTGACGAAATACATAAAGATGCTCCATCCCTGATGCTAATTGTACAGGTGCAACTGCTGTTTCCTCTTGAGTACGATAACGAGAACGCAAGATAAATTGACTTGTATCCCCTTGATAGCTTAATTCTTTGGTTTCTAGCTCTACAACGGAAGCATCATCTTTAACTTCATTGGGAAAGTCCAATTTTTGCCAGTTTTCCCACCCTGTCCGCTCTTCAGGACGAGTATTGAGATAACTATCTTCAAAACCATCTTGTTTAATGGTGTACCACACCTTTCCTTGGCTATCTGTACCGAAAAGGACGACTTTACCTGCATGGGTAATGCTGTTGATGTATTGGATTTGTTCTTTTTGGAGGAACATATTTTTCTGATGGTAAACAAACTGGTAATTAATTCTTGAGCAAAATTATTTGACTTCCTATTAAGTAAGTCGATGCAAATAAATCAAACTATGTTAAGCAATGTAAAACTATTAAAATCCAGTTCTTAGTAAGGACTTTAGTCCTTATTTGAGACTGAAGTCCTCTCTTCTCTTCAAGAGGCTACGCCAACGCATAGCGTAGCTTGCGTTGCGTATCCGTAAGATTCACCCCGCAGGGGTACACTACAAACCTTTAATTATTTACGCTGCTCTACTTACTTGATATTTTAGTCAGGGTTTACACTTAATTAATATTTACCCATGAGTAACAAGAAATTAAGAAGTTGGGACATTGAACACAAAAAATAGATAATAGAGAGCTTACCAATACTCTATGTTTGGTCTCAACGCATAATTCCTACTTATGTAGTAAGAGTGTATTTTTTTTTGCTCGAAAATCATCTTACATTTAGCAATCAAGCAAGTAAAGTGGCGATCATGCTAACTAGGGAAATTCGTAACAAATCACAACAATTGGAGTCTAGACTAGTACAAAATAACGGCAATCAAAACTCAAAAAAATCGTTTTTTTTAAGCTTTGAACGGATTAATAATGGTATATTTATTTCCGCCGCGCTGTATTAGTATCTGGGACAAAGGCTACAAACAAACTTTGTTACTTCTTATTTAGAGGCTCATTTACTAGAGGATTTCAAACTATTTCATTCGCAAATCCACCAGGTTTACAGGTGCGAATTGCTGGAAAAGAACATCTATAAACTGCTATTTCTGCTTTTTGATGTTCATAGTCAATTAGTCTGCCATAATATGGATGTTTGCTTAAATCCATCGACAAAAAAATATGCTGGCAGTGGGGAATGGGAAAGAGAAACAAAGTAGACGAGGTAGAATTTTGTCTTATCCCTATTCCCTTAGTTCCTCATTAAATTGATACTTCTTGAATATTAGCGAGATTTGGTAAGGAGTTTTGAGTATTTTCTTCTTCAGTAGTAGGAATCCGATCGCACTTCATGGCAAACTGACAATAATCACAGGCTTTGTTCCCTACCAACACTTGGGGAAATGGCTGGTTTTGTTGATAAAGTGCTAACCAATTAGTTAATTTATTTAACAACTGATGAAGTTTTTGATCTGTTTTTTCGTGTTCGCTAGTGCTGTAAGTAAATTTAAGATTTTGCGGTTTACCTTCAGACTGGATAAACCAATAGGTCATAGAAATATTTTCTGGCAAGTATACGCTAGTCTCCGCTAAGACGTACATATATAAGCGAGTTTGCCAATTTTGAGCTAACTTACGTTTATCTGGTGGTTTGGGATAAGTTTTCCAATCTAAGATTTGGGCTTGTTGGGAATCGCCTATGAGTAAATCATAGATAACTGTCAGTAAATAATCTTGCACTTGCAGGGTGCGGTAATGTTCACTTTCACGGAAAGTTTGCTCATCCGTTGTAGGTTGAATAATCTCTGGTGCTGCATCCGCAAAAGCAGACATCCAACTTTGTAGTTTTGTATCTGTTGCTAAAAGATAATGAATTGGTAAACCCATTTCTTGCTGCTGCATCAGCAAGTGAAAGCGACTACCTAAAGTCTGGCGTTCTTCCTGTTCAGGATCTAAAGGCGAGTTGAGTTGTTCTAAATAAGTGTGCTGGAATTTACGCGGACAAGTCTCCAGTAAATTGAGATGTCCTTGAGACAGCCTTAATAGTTGAGTAGGAGTGATCAGCATTCTCCTATTTTAGAAGCGATCGCCCGACTCTGCGCCCCCTGCAATGAGAAAAGGGGAAAGAATGAGTCTAACTTGTTCACTTCATCCTTTCCCCTTTTTATGTACCTGATGCTTATTTAATGTTAGCCCTTGCGTCCCTAACTGCGGCAACAAAAAATAATCCTGTCAGAGGAATACTCAACGCTAAGATAATTGAGGTGATTTGCACACCTAAATCTGGCTGTCCCGAACTTAATTCAAACACTGAACCAACAGCCGCGATCGCTGTTACACAAGAGCTTCCTAGAAAAAAACCGCTTTTTGGAGTTAAATACACTACTAGACCACCCTACCCTACTGGTTTGACTGCTTGATATGAGAAGCCATTCTTAGATAACTCCTGCGCTAAAGTCAAGGAGTTTTCTACACGATCTACAAACACTACCCCATTGAGGTGATCCATTTCATGCTGAATACAGCGTCCGAGTAAGTCAGTTGCTTTCAGGGTTTGGGGACGGCCATTTTCATCTTTATAAGCAACTTCTACAACTTCGGGACGTTTTACATCTAGATATACGCCGGGAATGCTTAGACACCCTTCCTGAGCCATAGAAACGTCGCGGCTGACTTGTTTGATGGTGGGGTTAATCAATATTAGTGGTGGATTCTCAGGTTTATCAGGTTCGCAGTCAATAACTATAAGTTGTTTATGAACTCCTACTTGGGGTGCAGCCAAACCTATCCCATCACTGCTGTACATAGTTTGTAGCATTTCGCGGATGAGTTGACGAATTTCATCATCTATTTTGGTGATACGTTTGGCGGGTTGACGCAAGACGCGATCGCCTAGATAGTGAAGTTGCAACGGTGGGTTTTTTAACTTTTTTTTCTCAACAGCAATTTCAGAAGGCATGACTCTCGATGGCTAGATTGTGGAAATTCCAATTAATTTAATTCTATCAATCTAGTTAGTGGTCAGCTTGACTGGGAGCATCTTAAATGTTTGATTTTTCAACGCAGAGGCTCGCTGAGGTTCACGCAGAGGGGTATGAGGGTTTTAATACAAGCTTCGTGTATAAAAGGTAATGTTGTCCTGCATGAAGCTAATTGGGGTGATCTATGTTTAAATTTCTGACAAAACTTGACTACCTGCTTAAAGAAACTTTTCTGGGGTTGCTGCGCGGTGGTTGGATGAATTGGGCGGCTGTTAGTACGGTGACTGTATTATTATTTTTGTTTGGTTTGAGTTTGCAAACTTCTTGGCAAGTAGAAAAACTCCTTAACCAATTCGGTAGTCAGCTAGAGGTATCAGTTTATCTGGATTCTGGTACACGCGCTCGAACTATTGAAACACTCGTGGTGCAAATGCCAGATGTAGTAAATGTGCAAACTATTACTAAAGAGCAAGCTTGGACTAAGTTAGTTAAGGAAATGGGAATTTCTGATATTGATGGTGCGACGCAACAACTAGGGGAAAATCCTTTGGTCGATGAGATGAAGGTGAAAGCACGTAACCCTGAAGTTGTCCCTAATTTAGCCACGCAACTGGCTAAGTTACAGGGAGTGGAGACAGTGCAGTATATCGATGAGGCTGTGAAACGGATTGCTCAGTTGCACCGTGGTTTAAATTGGGTGACTTTGACAATTACCAGCATTTTGACATTAACTGCGATCGCTGTCACTACTACTACCATCCGTCTGATTGTCTTAGCGCGTCGCCAGGAAATTGAAATTATGCAGCTAGTGGGTGCAACGGCGGCGTGGATTTACCTACCATTTATTTTACAAGGAATTGCCTTTGGTTTAGTTGGTGGTGCGATCGCTTGGAGTTTCATTTCTGTTATCCAACAGTTCATCAGTCAATTACTCACCAATCAACCAGAATTTATTCAATTTATTACCAACGGTTTACAACTTACTCCTGCACAAATTTTACTCTTACCCTTAACTCTGTTAAGTTTCGGTGCAGTTGTCGGATTAATTGGCAGTTTATTTGCTGTCAGACGTTTTGCTAAAAGTTAATTCTTCTAAGTATTTATCAAATATTTTGATAAAACTCATTCCCCGCTTCAACTGAGTCTGAAATTAAAACGCACCGCTCTAGCAAAGCAATATCTAACTGTGGTAACACTTCACTTCTAGTTATTGCTTCATAACCATAAGTATCAGTAAAAATGTTGGCTTGTTCATCTTGAGCATCATCTCGCAGATGGTAAAGCTTAAGTTTGTCAAGCTGCCAAAGCCAAACCTCTGAAACGCCTAAGCGTTGGTAAGTTTCCAGCTTACTTATGCTGCCACTAGTAACAACTACTTCTATCACTAAATCGGGAACTTCCTTTTCTTCCCCTATGCAGTAACATTCGTCTGGTTCTGCTCCTGCTTTTTTGGCTTGATTTTTAAAGGTTGTACGCAAAAAGCAAAGCTTAATTTCTACTCAAATAAATTTATTCAAGTATTATGTAAACTAAGCTGTCCATTCTGTACAAATTTCATTATCTTACTGCCTATTTTTCTTAAAAATCACACCCGATTACTCTAGTACGACACGAAATCCGATACAATTACTACGGTAATTTGGTACACCACTACCACGATAGCTACTCCGAGATAAAGCTGGTGCATATAGCCAAGAACCACCACGCAATAACCTAAAACTTTGATTTCCAGCAGTTAGCCAAGCACTACCATCCGTGGGTGCGCCTTGGTAATTCTTATGCAAGTAATCTTGACACCACTCATAAACGTTACCGTGCATATCATATAAACCAAAAGCATTGGGGGGAAAACTATTTACTGGTGTTGTCTGTTGGCGAAATCTACCTTTGGGCGCAAAAGCATACGTCTCAATTCCTTTATAGTTAGCTAAGTCAGTGGTAATTGTTTCACCAAAGTGAAAGGGTGTAGTAGTTCCTGCACGACACGCATATTCCCATTCTGCTTCGCTAGGTAAACGATATTTGCGTCCTATCTTTTGTGATAACCTGGCACAAAATTCTTGTGCATCTTGCCAAGATACAGTTTCTATCGGTCTATCTGCACCTTTAAATGTTGATGGTTGAGGATTCAAGGATTGTTTTACTTGAGGTAAAGCTGCTACAGCTTGCCATTGTGCTTGAGTTATGGGAAACTTACCCATCAAAAAAGGTTGGATAGTAACTTGATGCTGTGGATGTTCGTTATTATCTGCTTTATCGTGTGGCGAACCCATCAGGAAGCTACCGCCAGGAATCGACACCATTTCTAAAATGATGCCATTACCTAAATCTTCTAAAAAAAAGTTTGCACTTTGAGATTGACGGCTAATTTCTTTTCCTCTTTCATCCACTGTAAATACATCAAATTTAAAGATTTTTAGAGGTAACCCGTTATTTGTTTGACTTGGTTGAACAGGTGTTGATGGCTGTTGAGATACAGGTTTTACAGGGGTTGATAGTGGTTTAGGGACAGGTTGGACAGGTATTAATTGCTGTTGAGATAAAGGTTTTACAGAGGGTGATAGTGGTTGAGGAACTGATAAAATAGTGGGTGCAACTTGAGTTGGATAATTATTCAAATCTTGTAAGACTTCTGCTGCTGATTGATATCTTTCTCTAGGTAAATGTTTGAGTAACTTATCTAAAATTTGCCCCAAATCATCACTAATAATAATTCCTTTTTCTTGTAAAATTTCTCGCCACAACCACTGAGCATTATAGGCATCATAAAGACGATCAAATAAATTACCAGAGGTATCTTGTCCAGCTAAACATTGAGTTAACAGCCGCGCACAAGTTGCACCCAACGCATATAAATCACTAGCCGGAGATGCAAAACCTGACATTTGTTCACTCGGTGCATAACCAACGGTAAAAATTCCTGTGGCTTGTCTGGCTAGACTCGTTTGGGTGACTTGTTTTGCACCACCAAAGTCAATTAACACCAGTTTGCTATCACTCTGGCGGCGCATGATATTTTCTGGTTTAATATCTCGGTGGATGACATTGCGATCGTGGATAAATTGCAGAACTGGTAATAAATCAGCAAGAACTTGGCGAATATTTTCTTCTGTAAAAGTTTGTTGTCGCAGTTCTGCTAATAAAGTCTGTCCTTGGATAAATTCTTGGACTAAATACAAGCTTGAACCTTGTTCAAAATAAGCCATGAGTCTGGGAATTTGGGTGTGATTTTCTCCCAGTTCATACAGGCGTTTTGCTTCTTGTTTGAATAATTCTGCTGCTTTGGCGAGTGCAGCAGTTCCTTGGACTTGGGGAAAAAATTGTTTGATGACACAAGGATCATCAAATCTAGTTATGTCTTGGGCTGCGTAAGTTTTGCCAAATCCACCTTCTCCTAGTAGACTCAAAACACGGTAGCGGTTGACGAGTAGGTTGCTGAAGTTGCTGTGTCCGCAAGTCAGGCAAAATTTATTACCGTCTGGGTTGAAGGGGTTGGAGCAATTGAGATTTTGGCAGATTTGCATAACTTAGAGTTACAGCAAGTTTATTGTCAACAGTATACTAATTTCCCTGCCAAACTTAAGTGTGTCATTAGAAAATCAGGATTAAAGTCCTGAGTACGAAGCAATAAGTCAGGACTTACGAATTGACAAATTAAATAAAAAATGCTGTAGGACGAATTGGTCACCTCTCGGCTCAATATCAAGTTTGGATAAACCTAATATAAATTTTTGGGAAAGTGTCTCGAATCAATGACTTTGCATAAAAGTCTCATGTAACATCATGAATTAAGTATAATCACTGTATGGTCATTGACCCATACCCATAAAACATGAAAAAAACAAGCTTTTTTGGGTTTCAGGTTTTTACATTGGGTTTAGCTAGTGTGGCAATCTCTGCAATTTCTGCTCATAGTGCTACAGCCGCAACAATTAATCTTACATTCACGAAACTATCAGGTTTAACTGGCGGCACTCCACAGGGAACAGCTGTTTTCCGTGCTGATTTATCTGATCTAGGCTTCGACCTCAGTTCCATAACAATTGCTGATAGCAATAGTGCTAGTGGGGGGTCAGGTAGCGAATTTAGCGGTTTTGATTTAGATGGAATCAAGCTCAGTAACACCTTAATTACTGATGCCTCGCTCATCAACACTTTGCCCAGTTTGAGTGTGTTCGATTTTAGTCCATCTGGAACAATTTTTACAACTGGAACTCAAAGACCTCCAGTTGCTCCTACACTATTTGGTAGTAGTGGAGGTACAATCGACAACACTATTGCTACATTAGGTGATTTTGACGGTAATTCTACAACTGGTGCTTCAGCAGCAGGCTTCGCTAGCTTAGGTGATGGTGGTAAAGTTGGATTTAACCTGACCAGTCTCGTTTCTACAACTGGGCTGCTATACCTTTACATTGGAGAAGTTGGTGACAATGGTGAAGTCGCAGACGGTCAAATAACAGTCTCCAGCAATCCTATAAGTGTTCCAGAGCCTTCTAGTTTAGCAGCTTTATCTTTAATGAGTATTGGGTTGACAGCACTTCGTAGAAAGAAAATGAATGCTGTGTAATTTGGAGTTGAATGATATATTCAGTAAAAAATATAACATAGGTGTAATGTACTTATGTTATATTTTTTACTGAATATTGCTAGTGGGGGTAGATATGGGTATCAGTTAGGTTGATGGGAAGAGAATACTTTCCCTCAACCTAACTGTAGCTGAAACTGGCGCAGATTCATGGATTTGTAGAAAGCATTCATGAGCAGATTCCTACCTCTGCAAATGTCTCATTGCAGAGGTAGAAGCAATTTTAATTGCCGATTACACTTTTTTCTAAGAAGGTATAATCTCTAGAATGTATTAAAAATGACGGTTGACTAAGAAGCGATCTCTGATTTTATGAAAGTGCTTAGGTCATGTAAGTATATTTTCTAAACCATACTGGAAGATTGATTTTTCCTACGTTAACGTATATATTGCTTCCCATCTTTTACCGCTAAAGTCTTTATCTCACAATGCGGTTTGATATTTTTACTATGTCTACCCAAACAATCGAAAGCATATACACAGATGGTGCTTGCACCGGTAATCCTGGCCCTGGGGGTTGGGGTGTTGTTGTCTATTTCAGTGATGGCTCAATTCATGAAATGGGTGATGCAGCCAGTCATACTACGAATAATAAGATGGAAATGCAGGCTGCGATCGCCGCTTTACAATTTCTCCAGTCCTCTCGACAAACTGAACCTGTTACCCTTTATACCGATAGCGAATACTTGATTAATTGCGTGACTAAATGGGTTAAAGGCTGGAAACGAAAAGGCTGGAAAAAAGCAGATGGCAACCCAGTTCAAAATCAAGACCTGCTAGAAACTCTTGATGAACTCAATACCAAGCAGGTTAACTGGCATCATGTGCGCGGTCATTCTGGTAACGTAGGTAACGAACGTTGTGATGTAATTGCTCGCAGCTTTGCAACTGGCAAAATCCCATCTCTACAACAACTATCTAGTTCTAATGCTTACAAATCTTTACTTAATAACAATGAAAATATTGTATCAAAAGTACCTAATCATGTTACAACCTCTACAATAGTTAACAAAAAGACACAAGAAATCGCTACTTCCGCATCAAATACAACTGCTATGGAACCATCTACCGCACACGCTGCGGCTACAGTCGAAGAACAGCCACCGGAACAAAGGGTTGAACAACTCCGTAATTTAGTTGAAACTCTACGTATTGCTGACGAAATTGCCGCTAAAGGCTACCTAATTACCAGTTCTGAATTAGCTTACTTGATGGATGTCCATGCTAGTGCTGTCACCAGTCGAGGAGACCAATGGCGATGGCGAAATTGGATAGTCTCAAGAGTACGACGTGAAGGAAATCAAATTCTCTGGGAACTAGAAAGAGGCGATCGCCTAGGAGGTGAAGAAGAGTGAGGGAGTGCTGAGTGCTGTTAGCGGTAGCGGGGCGTTTAGCCCGTGCTGAGTGCTGAGTAAGTGAGTTAGGAGGGAAAAGTGTTGAGTCAGGGCGTCACCGAGTAAGAACTGTTCAAGAATCACAACTCAACACTTACATATTCTTGTAATACTTCTCTACTCATAACTCATAACTCACTACTCAGCACTCGCTCATTCACCGTATTTCCTACCTCGCCACTCTTTCGGCTGACGCAACGCAGATAAGAAAATTCTTACTACTGCTAGAGGATCAGCAAAGGGAGAAAGCCAAAATAGCCAGCTACCTTGAGCATTTTTAAAATCATAGGAAGGTGCGATCGCTAGTAACATGGCAAAGCGAATCACCACCAAGAATAAATTCAATCCCAATAGGCACAGTAGAGGCAATGTCCCAGGTAGGGGAAGCAGTAACCCAAGTAAGAAGTAACCCAGTAAAATTACTAGGGGTAAACCCTGAACTGACGACAGTAAGCATAAGTCCCCCCAAACTTGAGCAGTAGGTGAAGCATCTTTGAGGTCGAGACTGCGCCCCCATTCTTTCCACGTTTCTAATGCTCCCTCATACATCCTGACTTTTAATACCTTCGCACCATCTAAAAAACCTACCCTAAAGCCTTGAGCGGCAATGTAGCGTGCTAAGGTCACATCATCACAAAAAGAACTGCTAGCACTGCTATAACCACCTACAGCAGCCAAAACAGACCGCCTACATAAAAAGCACTGTCCATTGGCCATGACTCTCTCTGGTTGCTCTGTAGTGATTCCGGCTGGGTCGAAGCGATAAAGCAAAGTCATTAAGAGTGCAGGTTGCAGCCAACATTCTCCGGGATACTTGAGGATAAACTGAGGTGAGAGGGAAACTAAGTCGTAACCCTGTGCTACTGCTGTTTTTACTAAGCCAGCTACTAAGCTAGGATGCGGTTCTGTATCTGCATCCATCCCTAAAAACCATTGACTATCTTCTGAGCTATATAAAAATCCATTATGCAATGCCCAAGGACGACCCACCCAATTAGCAGGTAAAGGATCATCATTAATGAGACGAAAGCGGGGGTCTTTCTGCTGTGCCGTTTTTACTAAGTCAGGAGTCCCATCTTGGGATTTACTATCTACGACAATAATTTCTCGAACTTCGTAACTCTGCTGACTCAAACCAGCTAACAAGGGACTAATTCGCAAAGCTTCATTCAGTGTAGGGACGACAACGCTAACACTACCCAAAATTTCCGGTGTTGGTTGTTGGGGTTGAATGGGGGGATTGCGTCTTGGCCCCTTAACTAGACGCGAAAGCAGTATCGCTGTTGCAGGTAGTTGAATAAGTAAGAACAATAGCGATAGGGAGCTTTCTATGATCAAAGCGTTGTCCACAGTAAAAATATTGTGCAATTGAAATCGTAACAATAACAAAGATTTATTTTCGCTTGAATTGGGCATTAGGTATCAGGCATGGGGCAGAAAAAAGTCAAGAGTCAACACCTCGGCTACGCTCGGTGTTGACCCTGAGCGTAGTCGTTCTCTACGTTCGCGGAGCGTGTCGTAGACAGAGGCTGCGCCAACGCGTAGTGTCTCCGATAGGCGAAGGGTCAAAAGTCAAAAATTATTCACTGCGTGAAGCTAACGCGTAGCTTGCTTTGCTACGCAGGCGTAAGCCTACTCTGGAGGAGTATAATTTTGAATTTTGAATTGGTTTGTCCCCAGTCCCCAGTCCCCATTACCCCTTATCCCCAGAGGGGGCCCCGAGTTCCCCAGTCCCTAATTCACTTTCTTTACTTCAACGCAACTTTAACGCTAGCTACGGAGATTTCATTTGTGACTGCTCCAACAGCAATTTGAGATGGGGAAACTGTCGCTTTCCACCATAAAACTACTGCTGGTGCTACACCTAAGACAAAACCCAATAATACGGGAATAGAAAAGCCAGCCGCTAAACTCATTACAGTCGCAAAACCAAAGTTGCTTAAATAGATAGCTAGGGGTAAATTTAACTGCGATCGCTCAAATTGAATGGGGTTATTTCTCCACAACAATGCAGCTACAATCATAAATACCGAACCTGTACCCATCCAACCAGCAAAGTTTTGATAGGGCATTCCAAAAAATGCGCCTGGTTGTTGCCAATACCAGAACGGTAAGGCAGTTTGGCTCATCGCTGGGTCAAGTACAAAATCCCAAGAAGTTAGTAGCAACGCACCCAAAACGATCGCACCGGCATGGCGTAACAAACTAGGCTTTTTGTCCACGGCTAAACCAGCACGTCCCAACAGATAGGCAGCACAGCCCACATAAAACCATGACAAGGGAATAGTAAATGGCACTAACCCAGCAATTTTATACCCTAAGCCACTTAAGTAACTGTAGTGACCGAAAGGGAAACCTGTACTAGTTCCTAGAAGTTCACTGGTTAAGGAAATCAATACCGCAGGCAGCATAAACCCCAAAGTACGACCTAAACCTAATGTCCGCAAGGCATACAAAAATACAGCTGCTGCACCTAAAATCATGTAGACTACTCCACCTCCAGCCATACTCCACTGCATGGCTGTTTGTCCCATCTCAGATAGATGAAACAGGACTTCGGCATTAGGTACAATCAGTAGTATCCCCACCAATCCAAACACCATTGACACAATATGACCAATCAGGCATACGCGCTCAACGATAACAAGCTGTTTCATGATCATTCCTTAAACAAGATGTGAGATTTAGCTACTCTGCTGCTACCAGTTTACAAATGTTTACGAAAATATTTAACTAATTTTGACCGTAATTCTCTGCAAAAATTTGTTGAACTTTTTGCCAGAGAACGAAAATTTATTGGTTGTATCTACAATAAATGGGATGATAAGCTTATAGTTTAAGCTATATAATGCCACAATATATCTAGATCAGTTCAGCTTTCTCTGGAGATGAGTTTGGCTATACCCAATAGATTAGGACTTGCACTGACACTAATGAATTGGCGGCTTTCATCATGACTACAAAAAATGCTGTGAATGTGAGCAAGCCATGATACAAATCACTAACTCTTCAGTGGTGCAAGAACTAATTTAGACTAAATAAATTGCAATCATCACCAGCCCATGTCAATCGTCACAAAAATTCCTTGGATAGCCTTAGGGCTATTACTTCTTAGCTATAGTACCTTGGGTTGGGCATTATCTGATATACAAGCTCCCTTGTTTGTTTGGCTTGTGGTTGTACTGAGTTTGCTGCTTTTGGTTGGTACTCTAACTGCGCCTTATTCAACCTTGGCAAAATACTCTAGTATTTTGCTGGGTTCAAATACTAAGACTTTCGTCGCTACTATATTGGGGGCATTTTTATTTTTTATGATGCTTGCCTGGTTTAGAGTATTTCTTGATACTTTGCTGATTATTTCTTCTGCCATCCTAGCGAGAATTGATTTTCAATCAGCCGGTTTTAAAGAAGGACAAGCTTTTATGGTTACATCTGTTTTTTCAATCGCAGGTGTTGGTTTGGGCGGAATAATACATACAGTAGTTGTACAGCAGTTATGGTGGTAGCTTTTCTGCTTCAAAATCTACAACCGTTAAAATTTAGCTTGGGCATAGTCGCCCAAGCTAAATTTTAGCTAGCTACTACTTCTGCTGCAACTGCTGGATAAACGCTGACCTTTTTGCGGGATTTACCCTTTCTTTCAAAGGTAACTACACCATCAACTAAGGCGAATAGAGTGTCATCTTTGCCAATACCAACATTGTTACCAGGATGAAACTTAGTACCACGTTGACGCACGAGGATATTTCCCGCAATTACAACTTGTCCACCAAACCGCTTCACACCTAGACGTTGAGCATTAGAATCGCGTCCGTTGCGCGTACTACCCGTTCCTTTCTTATGAGCCATAAATTCCTTCTTTTATTGCTTATTTTTGACTATTATTCAGCAGCCACAACTTCAGCAGCAACTTCCGCCACAACTTCAGCAGTCATTTCTGCTGGAGCAGTGAAGACTGTACCGTTAATGGTAATGGAATCAATCATCAGTCTAGTAATTTCCTGGCGATGCCCCCGTTTTTTGCGGGTTTTCTTTTTGGGCTTCATTTTGTAAACCAGGACTTTGCGGCCTCTCAGATGGCGCATTACAGTACCTTCCACTGTTGCACCTGAGACTAACGGCTGTCCAATGCTGACTTCGCCGTCATGCTGCACTAGTAAGACTGCATCTATTGTAACTTTTTCATCTGGCTCGACAGCGAGCAGTTCAATATCGTAAAAACGACCTGGCTCAACTTTAATTTGTTTGCCGCCAGTTTCAATAATCGCGTAAGTCATTAAATCGTCCTTGAGGTTGCCGTACAGGTAGCTGACTGAAAATGATTGTGTCAGCATTTGCATGGTGTCTACCTGATCCGAGCAGGAATAAGACAGACAATCTAAAATTGTATTTTATTAAATAGTAATAAGTCAATTCATTAATAATAAATTTTTGGATGATGGTTATAAAAATTCAAAATAGAGAATTTATGGAAAAATTTAGTCAGAATTTACGAAATCCTCAAAATGCTTGATGTAGTTAGTAGGGACACAGAACAGCACCAACAAATCTGAGCCAAGATATCTCCTGACTCAGATTTTCTCTTTATTTGGGTGACTCTCAATTTGTTGCTGGCTGAGATCGCCTGATCATCCTCCTATTCCTTTACAGTGCTGAGTGGTGTTAGCGGTAGCGCGGCGTTTAGCCGGTGCTGAGTAGTGAGTGAAAAACTACGTTGTCCAAATATTCTGATGACGATATTCCCCGAAAATCAACCCAGATTCCTTGAATTTCCTGGTAAATATGATTAGGTCGTACTATTCAAAAAATTAATCATTGTTGCTCAGGATACTGTGTTGTTAGGGATCACAGGTAATCAAGAGTGTTTTCTGAGTTGCCCTTATCTTCAGCTTTAAGTAGCAGTTTTTGTTTGAGATAGTCAACTGCCCCATAATATGTTTGTTTCTTGCTCGCTCTGTCTAGTTTCACAGATCCAAGATGTCTAATTTGTAAGTTTTAGATTAAATGAAAGATTAACTAAACCTTAAGAAAGTAATTTTGTTACTAAAGCTACAGTAATTAGCTAATTTTGACATTTGAATACAAAGATAGCTTTTTAGTTTTTTGGAAATGACTGTTAATACCTTTATCTCAAGATATTACCCATCGGGATCAGTCAAATTCTAAGGAACGTTCTATAAAATATTAACTCTTATATCTCAAGTAGGATGGTCAAATCACCGGAACGTTAAGATAATAACCAATAATTCTGCCCAATTTTCAAATTGACAACCTTGTTTAAGATAGACAGCTAAAATTTTAGTTGTTTAAAATTTTCTCTGTTAATAAAATTTTTTAGCTACAATAGCATTTTTTTCGCATTTACCATCATTACAACCGGGGTTCACAATGCAGATAGTACAAAAAATTTACTGCCCAAACTGTGGTAGTGGGGCTGAACGTCACTATATTTCTGATAGCCAATTAACTAGAACACAATGCCATAGTTGTGATTACTTGATGATATCTTGCACTAAGACCGGTAGAGTAATAGAAGCTTATGCTCCAGGCATTTATGCAAGAAAATAGTTGAGGGCGTAGGGGTGACTATTTATTGGGACATAAGGCGCGATCGCTTGCAGTTAATTTAGAGTTAGTCTGTAAATAATCCTGGAGAAAATCACAACCCCTCTCCAGGAGATTGGCTAATTTTAAATCAGCTAAGTTGCGAAAAATTACCCTACCATTACCGCTACCGGCTGCCAAAATTTCACCATCGGGACTAAAACTGACGCTGGTTATCTTTTCCTTGTCGCCTTTTAAGGAAATGAGTAAAGTCCCTTCCCTATTCCACAGCTTGATTTGCTCTTCACTACTAGCGGCTAAAGTCTGACCGTCGGGGCTAAAAATGACACTAGTAAAATTATTGCCATCTCCAGATAGAGTTTTTAACAACTGACCATCCCATCGCCACAGTTTGATGGTGCTGTCAATACTTGCGGAAGCCACAATTTTACTATCAGGCGACCAAGCTACACCGTTAACTTGGCGGTTGTGGTCTTTGAGGGTGTGTAGAAGTTGACCATCCCGATTCCAGAGTTTCACAGTTAAATCATCACTGACGGAGGCGAGTAATTTACCATCGGGGCTAAAGCTAACCCAATTTACTGCATCCTTGTGACTTTTCAGGGTGCGGAGTAATTTACTGTCTCGACTCCATAACTTCACTGTTTTATCTTCACTCGCTGAAGCTATGACTTGATAATCTGGCGACCAGGCTACAGCCCAGACTGTATCAGTATGACCTATGAGTGTATGGAGCAATTTACCGTCTCTACTCCATAATTTCACCATTTTATCTCTACTTGCTGAAGCTATAACTTGACCATCTCCAGACCAAGCTACACCCCAAACTATGTCTTTATGGTCTTTGAGAGTTTGCAAGAGTTTGCCATCATGAGTCAAGATTTTCACTGTATGGTCGCGACTAGCAGCAGCTACTGTTTGAGTATTGGGTTTAAAACTAATGCTAGTTACCCCAACATGATCATTATTAGTTTGGGAATTAGGCTGCAATACATCGTCCCAACGCCAAAGTTTGACTGTTTTGTCTCGACTGGTAGAAACTAAGGTGTGACCGTCAGGACTGAAACTAACACTATTTACCCAATTGTTATGTCCTCTCAAAGTCCCCAACAACAAACCTTCTAAAGTCCAAAGTTTTATGGTTTCGTCAGTACTTGCAGAAGCAATTGTCTGACCATCAGGGCGAAAACTGACACTGGTGATTCCCCCGGTATGTCCTGTAATGTTTTTCAGGAGTCGGCCTTGGAGATTCCAAAGTTTGATGTTCTGGTCTAAACCTGCACTAGCAATAATTTGACCATCGGGCGACCAAGCGACACTTAAAATTACATCCTCATGACCATTCCAGCTTTTGAGGATTTGTCCATCACTCTTCCACAGCTTGATAGTTTTGTCAGCACTGACTGAAACCAGAGTTTGACCATCAGGCGACCATGCTACAGCTTGAACTACATCCCGATGTCCTGTAAGGGTTTGGAGTAATTCACCGTCCCGACTCCAGAGTTTAATTGTCTTATCGGTACTGGCGGAGGCGATCGCCTGGCCATCCGGGCTAAAATTAATACTATTCACCCCTGCTGTATGTCCTGATAGGGTTGTCAGCAGTTCCCCTTTGTGATTCCACAGTTGAACTGTATTATCTTGACTAGCTGAAGCGAATGTTTGACTATCAGGACTGAAGCTAACATGATTAACTACTTGAGTATGCTGGTATGTCGTCGGAACTAGGCTACCATCAGCACGCCAGAGTTTGAGGGTGTTGTCAGCACTAGCTGAGACGATTAACGACCCATCAGGACTAAATGAAGCACTGTTAACACCAGAGGTATGTCCTTCTAAACGGTTATACTCCTTCACTCCTACAACTGCTTGATATAGTGCTGTTTGTACCTTTTCTCTCGTGTAAGGGTCTACCCAAACAGCCCGTTGTAATTTGCGCCCCGCTTTTATCCCTTCTTTTAACGCATCAATACCCTTTTGGGATGCAAATAAAGCCTCACTGGAAACACTCAAAGTTTTAATTTCGCTATCTACGGCGGTGATAATCGAAATACTTAACCCCAATATGGCAAATACAGAAGCCCCCAAAGCAATTGTGAGTGAACGATTTAATTTCGCTTCACTGAGTCTTTGCTGTTTTTGACTTTCTGCAAGTTGGGCGGTTAATTCTTTTTCTTTGAGTTCAGCGCGGAGTTGTTCTATTTCTAGTTGACTCAATTCTTCACGCTTACGTAAATCTCGCAATTCTGTGACTAAATCTAATCCTTGCTGGGGTTGAAAATCTGTAAGTTTGCCTTGCTGCTTTTTTTGCCGGAGTTCGCGTTTGAGTCGTTCAATTTCTGTTTGGCTTTGTTCGACTTTGTGACGCAGTTGGTTGAGTTGTGCTTGGAAGCTGGATTCTTGTTGTTGCAAGTAACGAATTAAATCTACTAAGTAATCGTGAATTAGTTGATAACGTTCTGGCATATCGGGAAACAAAACGACTAAACCAGAACTAACTAAAATATTTAAAACTAATTCTAATTGGGCAGAATCTTCTAATTCTGCCAGTTCTGCACCTAGTTCTGCACGAGTTTTAAAGGGTCTGTTGTTGCTTTCATCTGTTAATAAATATAAAACTAGTAAAGCTGCCCGTTCATTTTCCTCTCCACAATCTTTGATCAGGGCTTTGATATATCTTTCTATCAGTTTATTGGGGCGATATGGCTGATATTGTGCTAGAGTCGTGATGCCTTCATCTTGCAATTGTGCGCCAACTAATTGCAATTCAATGGGGCGAATTTCTCCCATTTCTGTTGATAAATCTTCAACCAAGGCATCAATTAATTCAGATTCTAAATTAGAATGGGAACGGGCGGTTAATTTTTGAATAATTGCTTTGGCGTATTCTGGAGACAAATTATTTAATTGATAGCGGATATGTTTATCCAGAATATTATTATTAATGGCTTCTAGATGAGAAAGATGTTTGAATTCTAATAACTGATGTAAATAATCTTCTCTTAAAGACAGAATGACTTTGACAAAAGATATATTTAAACAGTCACTCACAAATTGATCGAATTGTTGTTTTTGTTGGCGGTCAGTGCAGCCAAAGAAAAATTCTTCAAACTGATCAAAAATTAAAACTGTAATGAGATGATTATCAGCATTTTGATGTAATTGCTCTAAGATATAGCCAATAGTTATAGGTGTTTCCGTTACTTTTGGAATAGCTGCATCCCCTTGGAGGTGAGAAATTGCCACATTCAAAGATTTACCCAATTCTCGTACCCAATCGGTGTAAACTTGCAGCACTACAGGCACAGCAATTTGATCACCAATAGCGCGATTTTGCAACGCTGGAACTAACCCGGCGGTGACGGTGGAACTCTTACCCACCCCAGAGGGGCCATGAATCACGATCAGTTTTTGGTCAGCGCGGCTAATTCTGCCAATTAAGTTATTAATATCTCGTTCCCGACCGGAAGCTGCTATTTCTAAAGCGATGCTACTACTTCCTGAAGGGGACATTAAAGCTGGGTTGGTAGCTTGTCTTTGGGGTTGCAAACGACCTGCACCAATGAACGCCCGAAAGCCGTATTGTTGTTCTACAGAACGGCGTTTTTGGCGGATGCAATAGGCTTCTAAATAACGACCGGCTTCAAAGTAGAGCGATCGCAATTGCCGCAGCATTCTAATATAACGATGGGCATCATATTGATGGGTGCTATTTTCTAAAGCTATGGATAATGCTTGAGCAGCTTTATCTAAATATGCTTGCGCCACTACTTTTTCACCCAATTTTTGCTGGGCTTTGGCTAAGACTAGGTAATAAATCTGCGTTAATAGCAGAGGAAATAGACAATCATGGGGTTGAGTGTCGTTTTGTTGTGACTCATCTAACTTGAGTAGAGAAACGTGGGCTAAGATACTCGCTTGTAACCAGCGTGATGCTTGGACGGCGACTTGTGCTAAAAAACCATAGTCACAAGCTAGCTGAATTTGACTCCCATAGGTTTGATGTAACTCTAGAGCATTTTGGGCGACTATCTGTAATTCGTCCCACTCTTCTAGATGTTCCAAGACTTCCGCCAATTGACCGATAAATTCCGCCGCGATATCGGGTCTTTGCGCCACTTGTAAAATCTGCAAGCTTTGTTCTAAGCAAGATTTGGCTGCTTCCCAATGGGAACGGTTTTCTAACTTGTTCTGCTCGGCTAAACGACAATGACACAACCCAATATAAAATAGCAACACTCCCTGTCTAAGTAAGGGGGGAGATGGGGGATTGAGGGGAGATGGAGAAGAAAATACACCCTCATCAGCTTTATTTCCTGTATCTTCACTAGCTACTAGTTGTTGCCAAACCAGTAGACTTTGGCGAAAATGATTTAAGGCGTAGTGGATGCGATTACTCACATAATCATCCAGACCAAAAACAAACCTTAAACTAGCGTGTAATTCTGGCTCTAGGGTAATCCCACGCTCATGTAGTTCATTGATAGCCCAGTGGAGTTCATCGCTATGTTCCCAAACTTGTTCTAGGGTGGAATAATTTTCTGTAACTTGTGCTGCTCTGCGTTGTCCTGGCTCGTTGGTTAATACCTTAGCGAACAAAGAGTCAGTTTCTTGTTGCAAAAACTGCTGCAACTCTGGAGTAGTCATTTCAAACCGAATTGGTGTCGCCGCCCAACTGGCAAAATCGGGAGCTAAACGCACTAATTTCTGCAAAACCTGCTCATTTACCCAAAAAATCATAGGAAAATCATGACGTTTGGGTAATTCATCACGAATATGATTAATTGACCTGAGTAGATCGTCAATTTCATCTACAGTTTCTAAACCTAAAACCATCAATGCTGATGGCGGTTGACTCTCGGCCACAAGCTGAAAATGTAGGGCTGTGTAAAGACTTCTCGTGTTGTGGGGTAAAACAACTTTTTGGATGCGGGCTACCCCAGCCGCTAATTTATCTAATGATTCCAGAACGCGCTCTTGTAATACTCGATAATTGCAGCAGACTACAACTACGGAAAAATGACCGCAAGAAAGCGTGATTGCTCGCCATAAACTCTGTAAAGCCCGTTCATTGGCTGCTTTTATATCTGCTGGTAATTGTCCTTCAACCATGACTTAAATTTTTGTGTCTCGGCTAAAACTGGGTTGACAGCAAACCAAGCCCCTTGGTGGTCGCGGTATTCAAATACAAATAAACTACGTAATAAAGTGTGGTATTCTATATCACCTCTAACCCGTTGTTGCTGCACCACTTGGAAGATTAACTCCCACTCGTGGCTGTCAATCGGGTTAACGCGGTAATCCCGTTGTCTTTGAATCACCAATTCGACACATTCCCGGCCAAAGGGTGGATCTTGTTCTCGCAGACAGTCAAACAGCAACCCCAACAAGTCGCGCACATGACCACCACTGATCAGGCACAATCGATCTAGTGTTTCTAAGTTATCAAACACTTCTGTAATTAAGCTTAAGCGATCGCTCGGCTCAATGTCAGGGAAGGCTCTAGCTAAGACCATTTGGCGGATCAAGTTTAGCCCTTGGTTAAAAATCTCCCCAGAACGCAGCCGCACCGGAATCATCGGTAAAACCTTCGGTGCTACCCCACCGCCTAAACGGTGTTGCAGTTCCGCACTATCATTGGAAAAAGTTAAAGCCAGGGGAATGGTGTAAACTACATGACAATTAAGTTTACGTAACTGTTCACCCCTGTCAATAAATAAGTATTCTGGCAGCGATCGCCCCGATGGTAAAGGGCGAATTGCTACCCTATCTAAGTTATCGACAATTACTACTAAGCCTTTTTTCCCTTTGGCTTTGAGTTCTTTGTCAGCCCGTTCTAATAGTTCTTGATTAATGGACTGCAAAATATTTTGAGTGCGCGGTTCGAGATAGTCACGCAAGCGGCGACGCAGTTGGGGGCTTTCTTTGGTTTTAGCGGTAATTTTGGCAATCCCTACAGATAACTCCGCTTCTACTCCCAAGTCGATGGGGGTTTGCAAAAAATCCACCACCTCACTAAACAACTTAGTGAAATAGTTGGGTTTGATGCGGATTTTCATCGCTTCGAGACTTTCGCTCACCTGACCCGCGATCGCGAGTAGAATATCAGTCACATCCACATCTGCCATTTCTAAGACGTGGGTTGACTCAAAATACACTACATGAAATTGCTGTTCTTCTAACTCAGCCTTGAGACGCAATAACTCTGTAGATTTCCCACAGCCCAAATGTCCTGTAAATAATTGACAGGTGGGTGCATTCGGTGATATGCGGCTAATAGTGCGCTGCAAGGCCTCAATGATTTTTCCACCCCGCACCGATGCAAAATCAATATAGTACCTGCGATCGTTTTTATTGCCGATCATCAGTGGTCTACTCGGATTGCAAGCCTGATAAAATTTTTCTAAGTCTAGGGGCATAGGTATAGAGGTTACAGGTGAGTATTTTGTAATTAGCACTCATTGCTAAATAGTCAGCACGTTGCTCACGCCACGCTAACAGGAATCTTATAGAGAAGCAATTAATACCATCTCTACTTGGTTCTCTAGCATCTAGCCAATATAAAACCTACTAATTAAATACGTTACTTTTTAGCAATTTATGCTTTAAATTAGGAATTATTATCCAAATTATGCAATAATTCAGCAAAATTCAGGTTATTTTGCTGCTTCGTTGTACTTTTGTATACAACAGAAAAAATTAAAACTAAATTTAATAAGTACAAATACAATTAAACTTACAGATCGCAAAAATATCGGATCTGATCAAATACCCTGTTATCAATATTAAGAATATTTCACAGTTCAAAAGGTACTATGAAGTACATTTTGAATGTATTTTTTGTATATAAAAAATACATTCAAATATTCTATTGAATATTTTTTGTAACCAAATTATTCCTCTACAACTAAAAAAAATCTTTGTATATTAAAATATACTTGGGTTCATTGAAACAAAAACTTAATCTTTAGCCGTATTAATATTTACAAACAAGCAACAGCAAGCAATCTGCCGTTTGCTCTTAGCTGCAACAATTTCTAGATGGAGAATTTATATTTTGCAGTCACGTCTCCGCAAGCAATCCTCTGTTTGATCTCGTCCATCTGCTATTTGCCATGACCTCACCTGTGATTGATTATTTGCTTTTTGATCAACCACAACATTTATAGGGAACGATTGATTTGTGAAACTAGATGCTTCACTATGACTGATAAGATTGACATCGGCATTAGATAAATAGATAGGTAATGCCACCATGCCAATATAAATCCTCCTATTCATACCAACCTCAGTAAGAAATTTCCGATTGCGTTACTTTGTAGATGCCACCTGATAAACCGGAATTAAAACCCTGAGCATTATATATTTGTGCTTATATTGTGTCGATTTACTCAATGCTACAGGTCGCAGAGACGCAATTGATCAATTACCTGTTCCGGGGTTGTTGAGCTTGGGTATTAACTACAATGTAGATACCAGTCACCAACGACAGTAAAATTGGTTAACAGGATTGATACCAAAAACCAAATGTTGAGACTGTCTTGAATGAACTTTTTTGTTTCGAGTCAAAAATCAACAGTCAATCAATTCCCATTCCTATTTTCTCATACTCAATTGGGTTTAAAAATAGGAAATAATAGGGACTGTTGACTGGGGATTGGGAACTAGGGGATAGAATATAAGTTTTTGACTTAGCAAGCTGCTCACGCCCTGTTACCGCTAACACAACTCAGCAATTACTAAAATTATGTTTAAGAACTGGTTCTTTAGAATATTAATAGTATTCCTGGGGCTGTGGATGTTCGTGGTTATCAGTTCGCGCTTGGGAGCAGAAATTTTTTGGTTTCAGGAAGTCGGTTATTTGCGAGCATTTTTAGTCAGGCTGGTGACTCGTGGTGGTTTATGGGTGGTCATAACTGCGGTGACGGCTGCTTATATATTGGGAAATCTGGTTTTGGCGCAACGGCTGAAGTATCCCCACTCTGTTAAGAGTGAAGAAGTTCAGCTAGAGGCGGTGAGTCTGAGTAGCGAATTAAAAAAACTGCTGAGTCCTCAATATCCTCAACGTCGTCAGCCTCGCAAACCCGATGAGAAACTTTTAAAACCGTTAAAATTACGCTGGCTACTACCCCTAGCTATAATATTGAGCTTATTAGTGGGGTTAATGCTGGCTCACTACGGTCAAATCGCTATTGGGTATTTTTCTGCTACTAACAGAACTCACCTCATCGTTCCCTTTCGACTAGAAACACTTTGGCAGTTAGGCGTACAGAGTTTTAGTCAAGTTTTATATTTAGGTTTGGCGATTGGTGCAGCGATCGCTATTTTAATTTATTCCCAGTTTTTACTCAATGCGATCGCTGTAATTCTCAGCGTCTTGTTGGGCATGATCATGTACTATAACTGGGCTAAGGTGCTGCAATACTTCCACCCTACACCCTTTAACAGCACTGAACCTTTATTTGGTTTGGATATCAGCTTTTATATCTTTGCTCTCCCCTTTTGGGAACTGCTAGAAATCTGGCTGATGGGAATGTTTTTATATGGTTTTGTGGCTGTCAGTCTGACCTATCTTTTATCTGGTGACAGTCTCAGCCAAGGCATATTCCCCGGTTTTTCATCCCAGCAACAGCGTCATTTATACGGACTGGGTAGTTTATTGATGCTGTTGGTGGCTTTCAGTTATTGGCTGAGTCGCTATGAACTGGTTTATTCTCCCCGTGGAGTGAGTTATGGGGCTAGTTACACCGATGTTAATGTCCAACTGCCAGTTTATAACGGTTTGTGTGGTTTGGCATTGGCGATCGCTACTTACCTACTTTGGCGAACTATCTTTTGGCGACCTGCATCTCGGTATCGTCAATTTGTCTTTTATGGTTTAGGTTTATATTTATTTTCCGTGGTCGTAGCAGGTAATATCTTGCCCACGGTGGTACAGTATTTGATTGTTCAACCCAACGAATTACAACGGGAAGAACCATACATTCAGCGTACTATTGCTTTGACTAGGCAAGCATTTGATTTAGACTCAATCAACGCCAAAGATTTTAATCCCCAAGGCAAACTGACAGAAGCCGATATTAGAAACAACGACCTGACAATTCGCAATATTCGTCTGTGGGATCAGCGACCATTGTTAGAAACCAACCGCCAATTACAACAATTTCGACCCTACTATCGCTTCCCTGATGCAGATATTGATCGCTACACCATAGAAACTGAAGTTAAAGCACGGCGACCAGCAGCACCCCGATCCTTACCAATCCCAGACTCGGAAATAAATGAGGCTACAGAACGGCGACAGGTACTAATTGCCGCACGGGAATTAGACTATAGTGCAGTCCCCCAGCAGGCACAAACATGGGTAAACCGACATTTAATTTATACTCACGGTTACGGCTTTACGATGAGTCCTGTAAATACAGTCGGGCCGGGAGGATTACCAGAATATTTTGTCAAAGATATTGCTGGCGGTGATGAAAGTCCCTTAAATACCGCCAATCAAGCCATTCGTGACAGCATTCCCATTGGGCAACCCCGAATTTATTACGGTGAGATTACTAATAATTATGTAATGACCGACACAAGAGTTAGAGAATTGGACTATCCCAGTGGTAGTGACAATGCTTATAACACCTATGATGGTTTGGGTGGTGTGCGGATTGGTGCAACCTGGCGACGGTTGTTATTTGCCGCATATTTGAAAGATTGGCAAATGTTGTTTACACGAGACTTTTTACCGGATACTAAAGTATTGTTCCGGCGGAATGTCAAGCAAAGAATTCGTGCGATCGCACCTTTTTTAAAATTTGACAGTGACCCCTATTTAGTCAGTGCTGAAGCTAATCCAGAGTTTCCTGGGATTGAAAATTATCTTTACTGGATTGTGGATGCTTATACTACTAGCGATCGCTATCCCTACTCCGATCCCGATAACGAAGGCATTAATTACATTCGTAACTCAGTCAAGATTGTCATTGACGCTTACAACGGCACAGTAAAATTTTATATTGCTGACCCAAGAGATCCTATCATTGCCACTTGGTCGGCTATATTTCCTGATATGTTCAAACCCTTCAGTGATATGCCGGTCATGCTCCGCAAACATATCCGCTATCCGGTAGACTTCTTCTCAATTCAATCTGAACGGTTGATGACCTACCACATGACAGATCCCGTAGTATTTTACAACCGGGAAGACCTGTGGCAAATACCCAAGGAAATTTATGGCAGTGAGTCCCGTTTAGTAGACCCTTATTATTTGATTACCAGCCTACCCGGTGTCCCCTTTGAAGAATTTATTTTGCTCTTACCCTACACACCCAAGCAAAGGACTAACTTAATTGCCTGGTTAGCAGCGCGATCGGATGGGGAAAACTACGGTAAGTTGCTGTTATATAATTTCCCCAAAGAACGCCTAGTTTATGGGCCAGAACAAATTGAAGCCCGCATTAATCAAGACCCAGTAATTTCTCAACAAATTTCTCTATGGAATCGTCAAGGTTCTAGAGCTATTCAAGGGAATTTATTGATTATTCCCATTGAGGACTCTTTGCTATATGTTGAGCCAATTTATCTAGAAGCAACTCAAAATAGCCTACCAACTTTAGTGCGGGTAGTCGTAGCTTACGAAAACCGAATTGTCATGACGCAAACCCTAGAACAAGCATTGCAGGCAATTTTCCAACCAGAGGTAACACCAGCACCAGCTATTATTCGTCCTGTAGAAGAACCTACACCAGAAAGTTAGGTATTGGGAATGGGATTTTTCTAATTCTGCTTCCCCCGCCTTCCTATCTAGTTAACAATCTCTTCTTTTCTATTGCAATTTATTTAAAAAACTTAATTTAAATTTATGGGAAAACATAAAAAATTAATGTAAAACCGAAATTATAGAGCCGGGAAAATTGCCCCGTAATTTTACCATCTCCCAGGGGAAATGAGTTAACGATATTTCGAGTATTTGTAGTGTGAGGCGAGTTAAAAGAATCCCGGTGATAGGGGAGAAGGTATTTGACGAAAGTCTTTGAAAACATCTGAGTTCTCAATTTTTAAGAATTGAGAAAGCTTGTTGTTAGCACTTTATCAATACCATAGCCATGACCTCAATTTTAGAAAGAAACGAAAGAGGTAGCTTTTGGGATCGTTTCTGTCAATGGATTACTAGCACCGAAAATCGGCTTTATATCGGCTGGTTCGGGGTTTTAATGATTCCCACATTGTTAACAGCTACCACCTGTTTTATCATTGCCTTTATTGCTGCACCACCCGTTGACATTGACGGGATTCGAGAACCAGTAACAGGTTCTTTGTTGTACGGCAATAACATCATTACTGGTGCTGTTGTACCCACATCCAACGCCATTGGATTGCATTTCTACCCGATTTGGGAAGCTGCGTCAATGGATGAATGGCTCTACAACGGCGGCCCTTATCAACTGATTATTTTGCATTTTCTCATTGGTATCTTTTGCTGGCTTGGTCGGCAATGGGAGTTGAGCTATCGTCTAGGGATGCGTCCTTGGATTTGTGTGGCTTACTCTGCGCCTGTAGCGGCTGCGACCTCTGTTTTCTTAATTTATCCCATTGGTCAAGGTAGCTTTTCTGACGGGATGCCTTTGGGGATTAGCGGCACTTTTAACTTTATGTTTGTCTTTCAAGCCGAGCATAACATCCTCATGCACCCATTCCATATGTTAGGTGTGGCAGGGGTGTTCGGTGGGGCATTGTTCTCTGCCATGCACGGTTCTTTGGTATCCTCTTCCCTGGTGCGGGAGACAACAGAAGTTGAGTCGGTCAACTACGGCTACAAGTTTGGTCAAGAACAAGAAACATATAGCATTGTGGCGGCTCACGGTTATTTTGGGCGGTTAATTTGGCAATATGCCAGTTTTAACAACTCCCGTTCTTTGCACTTTTTCTTGGCTGCTTGGCCTGTCGTGGGAATTTGGTTTACGGCTTTGGGTATCAGTACGATGGCGTTTAACCTGAATGGGTTTAACTTTAATCACTCGATACTTGATTCTAATGGTCGTGTGATTAATACATGGGCTGATGTGCTGAACCGTGCCAACTTGGGTATAGAGGTGATGCACGAACGTAATGCTCACAATTTCCCGCTAGATTTGGCTAGTGGTGAGGCTGTACCTGTGGCTTTGCAATCTCCGGTTATTCATGGTTGAATCTGCATGAGTTGAAAGGGAAATTTCAACGCAGAGCGGCGCAAAGTGCAGCGCAGACGTACGCGGAGAATTTGTTAGGAATTGGTGTAAATTAAAAAGCTCTCTAATTTAGAGAGCTTTTTTTGGGTGGGATGAAAAATATGGAAATGTCTTATTTTAGGTTTAGTCTCGATTTTTACTGAGCGATTCAATATACAATCTAGAATTTAAAATCTCTCATCACAATGACAAACCTAACTCCTAATTCCAGTTTTAGTGTCACGCTGCGGTTACAAATTCCTAATCGGGTGGGGATGTTGGCGGCGATCGCTCAGGCTATTGCCGAAAGTGGCGGAAATATCGGTACAATCGATTTAATTGAACAAACTCGCCACGTTTCTATTCGTGACCTCAATGTTGACGCTGCTAGCACTGAACACGCGGAAACTATTGTGCAAGCAGTTAAAGCTATTCCTGATATTAAGCTGTTAAGTGTTCACGATCGGACTTTTAATTTACATCGGGGTGGCAAAATTAGCATTGTTAGCCGTATCCCCCTCAAGAGTGTGTCTGATTTAGCAATGGCTTACACTCCAGGGGTAGGAAGGGTGTGTACTGCGATCGCTCAAGACCCCACAGAGGTTTATAATTTAACTATCAAACAAAATACTGTCGCCATTGTCACTGACGGTAGTGCGGTTTTAGGTTTGGGCAATCTCGGCCCCCATGCAGCTTTACCAGTGATGGAAGGTAAGGCGATGTTGTTCAAAGAATTTGCCGGGCTAGATGCGTTTCCTATTTGCTTAAATACCCAAAATACAGAAGAAATTATCCAGGCGGTAAAACATATTGCTCCCGTGTTTGGGGGTGTAAATTTGGAAGATATCGCTGCTCCCCGTTGCTTTGAAATTGAACAGCGATTAAGGCAGGAATTAGATATACCGGTGTTTCATGATGACCAACATGGTACGGCAATTGTCACCTTAGCAGCATTATTTAACGCTCTGAGATTGGTGCAGAAACCCATTGCAGACATCCGCATTGTGATTAATGGTGCTGGTGCGGCTGGAGTGGCGATCGCGCGTCTACTCAAGAAAGCGGGAGCAGAAAAAATCTGGATGTGCGATTCTAAGGGGATTATCTCCACCAGTCGCACTGACTTAAATGAAGAAAAACAAGAATTTGCCGTTAAAGCCCAAGGTACGCTAGCAGGCGCAGTCCAAGGTGCAGACGTATTTATCGGTGTTAGTGCGCCGGGAGTATTAACACCAGAAATGGTGAAATCTATGGCTAAAGATGCCATTATCTTTGCTATGGCTAACCCCATCCCAGAAATTCAGCCGGAATTAGTTAGCAAAGATGTGGCTGTCATCGCTACCGGTCGTAGTGACTACCCCAACCAAATCAACAACGTTTTAGCCTTCCCTGGAGTGTTCCGGGGTGCTTTAGATTGTCGGGCGCAGACAATTACTACCACCATGTATTTACAAGCAGCTCATGCGATCGCGGCTTTAGTTAGTCCCTCAGAGTTAAATCGAGAACATATTATTCCTTCTGTGTTTGATGGGCGTGTTGTGACTGCTGTAGCGGCGGCGGTACAACAAGCTGCTCGTGAAGAAGGGATTGCGCGGAGCTAATCAATTCAATATGGGATGGACTGCTGACTCCATCCCTAAGCTATAGAGTTCTCAAATAGAATATAGTTAGTTTTGGTAAGCAAAGTTATGTTAGCTGATATCTACGATGTTGTCATAGTCGGGGCAGGGCCGATTGGACTAGCAACTGCGATCGGTTTACACAAGCGGGGAATTGAAAAAATTTTGGTATTAGACCAAACCCGCGCTTTTCTTCCAGTTGGTCAAATTTTAGATTTACTTCCCAATGGCTTAAAATCTCTGAAATATTTAGATGCTCATGCTTACATGGTTGTGAAAAACACAGCCCTTGGGTTATCTAATTCTCAAGTATCTAATAAAGAGGAAAATCTTCCCAAAACTGTACCCAAATGGTTTTATAGAAATTTGCAAGGGCAGGTAATTCGCTCAGTTTCCCTCAGTTTTGATGATTGGGTTCAAGAATATGGCGAAGGAAGAGTGTCACTAGCTTGGTATGATTTGCAGACCACTTTAAGACAACAATTACCCCAAGAAATTGTCAAAGCTAATCACCGTTGTATAAATATTGTAGATGAACTAGAAAATGATTGTGTGCGGATAGATTGTGTTTCTGACACTACAGCAGAAGGCAATCCCTATGCCCATTGGAATGATAACAAAGCCGAAAATGTAGATACAAATTCCCCAGCATCAGTCACTAATAAATCATTTCGAGCTAGGCTGGTTGTAGCTGCCGACGGAATTAATTCAACAATTCGTCGAGTGCTTTACAAAGGTAGCCCTTACCAAGATTATGCCCAGCCAGAATATTCTGGATTTGCTGCTATATATTGCCGGGAAATTGCTGATATTCCCCAAGAATTAGAAATAGAAATTGCAGCAAAATTCTTACAGAACTCACGAGTTACTACTATCTGTCATGATGAGATATCCAAAAATGCGGCCGGTGAAATGGAAGACACAAGGATGATGTTATTCCGCAGTCGCATTACTAATCAATTTGGCTATCTCATCCACTTACCTATACCTTTGGTAGCTTTACAAGGTAAGTCTGGTAATTCTTTGATTGAGTTAGCTGTACAAGCCTTTGAGCAAGCTGGATATCCCTATGTCCTGAAACAATTAGTCCGGTTATCACCTCCAGAAAATATAGAACAGCGTCCTTATTACATTCATCGGGCAATTATTTCTGAGAGTGAAACCAAACCAATTCAACCAACTTGGAACGCCGGGAGAGTTGTTTTAGTTGGTGATGCGGCGCATGGAATGCCTCCATTCATGGCTCAAGGTGCTAATCAAGGTTTAGAAGATGCTTTAGCAGTGGTGGTATTAATTGCTCAAATTGCCGCAGAAAATAACTGGAATAACAGACAAGCCATAGCAGAAGCCTTCCAAAAATATGAGCAGTTGCGTCGTCCGTGGATGGCCTATGTGCAACAAGCAACATTAAATCGACATCCCTATTCTTCAGATGATAATTGGCAGCAATATAGTCAACAAATTTATGGGCGTAATGTTGAGCAAGTGATCAAAGAGTTAGTTTAGTTCGTAACGATGCTCCCCCCCGCTACGCGGAAGCAAGTTCTGATTTTTCACGTTATGTGGAAAAGCTAACGCGAAACCTAACCCCCTAACCCCCTTCTCTACTTTCGCGGAGCGTGTCGTAGACAGGGAAGGGGGAATATGTAGAGATGCGATAAATTACGTTTCTACAAGTGGGGTGCTTTGTATTATGGATTGCGAAAGTGTTGAAATTCATAGACATAAAATAGCCGACTGAATTTTTGCAACAGGTATCCAACTACTGCAAACAAAATTCCACCTCCTAGTGCTAACCAAAATCCTGCCGGTGGGAGAACTGCCACAGATTTCTCTAATATTGCTTGTGTCGCTACCATGCGTGCGTCTAATACAACTGCCAACAAGAAACATACAGCCGCTACTACATAAGCCGACACCTTTAAACGATTGATGTTAGCAAGGGCATTTTGGCAAACGGTGCAATGTTGGGTGTGTGTTGTCCAGACATCAAATAGCTTTTGATGCTCTATTTCTCCCAAAGGTAAATCATGGCTGTAGCCTTCCGCCCAAGGGATACCGCCGCCAGCGCGTTTGTCTAGCCATTGGCGAAATGTAATCACCATCTTGTCTTGGGGATTGGGTGTAAAGACAGCATCAAGCCATTTACCCTGTTTTCTCTGGGCAATAGTTTTTTCTTGGTAATGCAGAAATACCATATCTTGGTGCAGGAACAAGGACGCTAACACATGACCTAACCAAGTTGGTAAGGGTAGACCAAAAATTGATAATCCTTGGGGTTTTTTGCCTTGGGGATTTTTGACGAACACCTGACAGCCAATGTGGCGACACCATCCTGGATGGGTAGGAGTAGCATACAAAGCCAAAATGAATTTGCCGCCATCTTTTGGGGTGGAGGAAATTCTCATGTGACAAGGTGGCTGGAAGTCGTGAATTGCTTGCTCAATGTTGCCCGTTGTGGGTTGAATTTCAAAAGCAAAGCCATCTTGGGTAGATATCTTGCGGGTGGGAATCATGTCATAATACTTGGCATCTTTATAGCGATCGCCTACAATTCCATGATGAGAAACAGGTACATGGGCAGGATCGGCAACGTTTTCCATGAAATAATCCCATCCATAGGGCAAATCCCGGAAGTTCCAAAAAAATTGCTCCACTTGCTCTGAATTTTCTTCTAATTCGGGAACAAGGCGTGGTTTTCGCCACTGGCTTTCTAGTTGTGCTTCTTCTCCACCTTCCCCCCATACCCACAATAAGCCTTGATTCTCTTGGGTAGGATAGACAACCGCACAGGATTTGGGATTGTCGCAGTTTTTTTCTTCCGTCTGCTTATCTAGAGACTGAGGAATACTGACACATTTACCTTCAGCATCAAACCGCCAAGCATGATAAGCACATAGAAGTGTACCATCAGCTTCTACCCGTCCTTGGGAAAGGGGAGCAAGTCGATGGGGACAAAAATCTTCAAAGCAACGCCATTTTCCTGCACTATCCCGCCACAATACAATATCCTTACCCAATAACTGCATCGCATGGGGACGAGCAGGCTCAAGAAATTCCACAACCGCTATTGGATACCACTGCTTTGTCCATTGAAATATTTCTTCTTCTGCTTGCAGTTGCTCGTTTTTTAGGCTGTTTAATATATTTCCCGGCAAGTTGATATCAGTAGTCATATACTAATGCTGTACTTTTTTAGATGACATGACCCTAGCTTAGTAAATTTTTCAGGTTCGTAGTAAGGACTTTAGTCCTTAAATTGAGGACTAAAGTCCTCACTACAAACTTACTAGTATTGTGATGAAATAAACGCTGAATTTTTAGGATAAATATATATGCAAGCTAGCCAAGAATTATCTTTACCACAGATGGGTTGTGGAACTTGGGCATGGGGCAACCAATTGCTTTGGGGCTACACTGAAAGTATGGACGACCAATTGCAAGCGGTGTTTAACTTGTGTGTAAATAACGGTGTGACTCTATTTGATACAGGCGATTCTTACGGAACTGGACGCTTGCAGGGACGTAGTGAATTACTTTTAGGACAATTTTCTCGCTCCTATCAAGGTGTCAACCAAAACCATATCTGCATTGCTACCAAGTTGGCTGCATACCCTTGGCGATGGACACGCCAGTCAATGATTAAAGCTTGTAACGCTTCAGCACAACGCTTGGGTAGAAATGTTGATTTAGTTCAGATGCACTGGTCAACGGCAAATTATGCCCCCTGGCAAGAAGAGGGACTTTTGGATGGTTTAGCTGATTTGTACGAACAAGGTTTAGTCAAGGGTGTGGGATTATCTAATTACGGCACTAAACGCCTGCAACGTGTACATCAAAAGTTTGCGGCACGGGGAATACCAATTAAAACTTTGCAAGTGCAATACTCGCTGCTATCTACATATCCTGTCACCGAATTGGGACTAAAAGAAGTATGTGATGACTTGGGTATACAACTAATCGCTTATAGTCCTTTAGGTTTGGGGATATTAACAGGGAAATATTCAGAAAACAGTCCTTACCCCAAAGGTATCAGAGGTTTATTATTTAGACAATTACTCCCCGGAGCGCGATCGCTCTTAGCCTGTTTACGCGCTGTGGCAGAATCTAGAAATAAAACTATGTCCCAAGTTGCCATTAACTGGTGCATCTCTAAGGGAACTATGCCTATACCGGGCGCAAAATCTGTCACCCAGGCGCAGAATAATATTGGTGCTTTGGGTTGGCAATTAGATGCTGGTGAAATTGCGGAGTTAGATCAAGCAGCAGCCAGTACAGATAAAAAGATGGTGCAAAATATTTTTCAGACTAAATAATTGAATTAGTAGCGATCGCTAATAACTACCAAAGTATGGTGACAAACTTAACGTAAAATTAATCCTTATCCAGCCCTTGCTCATCCCATCTACCCCATGTTTTGTGACTACCTAGTACAAATTCTGACTGCTCGTGTATACGATGTTGCTCAGGAATCTCCTCTGGAGTATGCCCCGAATCTTTCTGCCAGACTGAATAATCAACTCTTGTTGAAACGGGAAGATATGCAGTCTGTATTTTCCTTTAAGCTACGCGGTGCTTACAACAAAATGGCTAACCTCACGCCGGACTTACTAGCACAGGGCGTAATTGCTGCCTCTGCGGGTAATCATGCCCAAGGTGTGGCATTGGGTGCAAGTCGGTTAGGAACAAAAGCCATTATCGTTATGCCTGTGACTACACCCCAGGTAAAGATAGATGCAGTCAAGGCGCGAGGGGGAGAGGTGGTACTGTATGGGGATACCTATGATGATGCTTACGCCTTTGCTCGACAACTGGAGGCTCAAAAGGGTTTAACCTTCATTCATCCTTTTGATGATCCTCATGTCATAGCTGGACAGGGAACTATTGGCATGGAAATTCTCAGGCAATACCAGCAGCCAATTCATGCCATATTCGTGGCGATTGGTGGCGGTGGCTTGATTTCTGGGATTGCTGCCTATGTGAAACGTCTCCGTCCCGAAATCAAAATTATTGGTGTAGAACCAATAGATGCTGATGCGATGCACCAATCATTAAAAGCAGGTAAACGGGTGCGGTTGTCTCAGGTGGGTCTATTTGCCGATGGGGTAGCAGTGCGAGAAGTAGGGGAAGAAACATTTAGGCTGTGTCAAGAATATGTAGATGAAATCATTTTGGTGGATACAGATGCCACCTGTGCCGCAATTAAAGATGTGTTTGAGGATACCCGATCTATTTTAGAACCTGCCGGGGCATTAGCGATCGCCGGTGCAAAAGCCTATGTCGAACGGGAGCAAATTCAAGGACAAACCTTAATAGCCGTCGCCTGCGGTGCAAATATGAACTTTGATCGGTTGCGGTTTGTTGCCGAACGTGCCGAATTTGGCGAACGCCGCGAAGCCATCTTTGCCGTCACCATCCCCGAAGCACCAGGAAGTCTACATAAGTTTTGTGAATGTATTGGTAGACGCAACTTAACAGAGTTTAACTATCGTATTGCTGATGAGAAAATTGCCCATATTTTTGTCGGGATGCAAATCCAAAACCGTGCCGATAGAGTCAAGATGCTAGAAACCTTTGAAGATTGTGGTTTCCCCATTATCGATTTAACTGATGATGAACTGACAAAACTGCATTTAAGGCACATGGTTGGGGGACATTCTCCCTTAGCACACAATGAACTACTCTATCGATTTGAGTTTCCCGAACGTCCCGGCGCATTGATGAAATTTGTCGTTTCCATGAGTCCCAACTGGAATATTAGTATGTTCCACTACCGCAATAATGGCTCAGACTACGGACGGATTGTGGTGGGAATGCAAGTACCTCCCCAGGAAATGGAGGAATGGCAGGCATTTCTGGATACCCTCGGTTACGGCTATTGGGATGAAAGCCAAAATCCGGCATATAAATTATTTTTGGGTTGAGGGAGTGTGTGGAATGCTGTTAGCGGTAGTGCCTGCTGAGTGGGGCTATAAAGCAGTTACGCATCTGTTTATGATCCGAATTTTTGCTGTAGTCAAAGTCATAAAAAAGGATAAGGCTTGGCGATCGCTAATTTCAGCCGCTAATGATAAATTGATTTGATTCAACTCGGCATTTTTGCTTTCTAGCTTTTGCGAATATGTTTGCAATTCTTGGTATAGTTCCGCATTTTCCAGAGAAATTGCAGCTTGGAAAGCTAATAAACTCAATACTTTCACATGGTTTTGAGTAAACACACCTTTAGCGAGGTTGTTTTCTAAATAAAGAATACCTTTGAGTTTACTTTGATAAATAATCGGCAAACAAAGCACAGATTTAGGCCGATTGTTCCGAATGTAAGGATCGTCAATAAAAAGTTTTTCCTCAGTTGCGTCATCCAATACTAAAGTAGATTGAGTTCTAGCAACATAGTTAATTAATGCTACAGGTATTGGACTTGCTTCTATTGGTTTAACTGGCAACAGAATAGCGTTGTCTCTATCTACAAATCCCTCAGCTACTAGAACCCATTGGTCTGATTGTTGTAAGAGAAGCATCCCGGTTCTTGCTCCTGCATTTTCAATCATACTGTTCATTAATTTGTCAAGCAATTTACTCTGAATCATTTCATCAGAAAGTGCTTGGGAAGCTTTAATGACAGTAGCTAAATCTAATCTTGCTAAATCGAGTCCAATTGTATCGTTGGCTGTAATCCCTATATTTGTTAGCGTTTGATCCCCAGGGAAGACTTGCGGATAACGTTCTTTTAAATCTCGAACTTTTGCGATTGCGCCCCACCGCAGATAACCGTAGTAAGCATCTGTTAAATAATCTCTGGCAAGGCGTTCTCTTTTGCATACAAAGTAAAATTCTGCCGCCAATTCCGCAGCTAGAGCTTCTTCTTGAAAGTAACCATGCTCTCGTGCGTTTTGAATTGCGCGATCATAATACTCCATTGCTCGATAGTGTTGCCCTAAAACTTTTGCTTTTTCTGCTTCAACTAACTCATACTTATGCAAAAAGTTCATGGGTGCAGCATTCGCTAATTGTTCCATCTGCTGTTGGCGCAACTGAACTATTTGTAAGTACTGATGTTGTTCTTCAATAGTTGTATGGGGATACTGCCCAAGCAAAGCCAACATATAATAAAAACTATGTTCAGAGACATTTATTGTCCCCATAACACTACCGATATAACGTTCTGCAATCCTGGCATTTTTTATTGCCTGAGCGTACTCTTTATATAGATACAGTAGATTAGTTTTGGCAAGATAAAGGGCGGATAAAGCTGTTTAATTATCAGCTGCGATTAACGTCTTTAACATTTCTGTTTCGTTAAAGCGATCGCTAACTAATTCAAACTTATGTGTGGAGTCACCTAGTAAATTTGCTACCATCTGCTGCCAGATTTTGGCATAATCAATGCAAACTTGATTGCTCAAACTATTGAGTAATTCTAAACGATGTTTGAGCTTTTGAGCGACACTTTCTAAGTTCTCGCCCGTATAAAACAAAGCAGCTGAATAAAAAGCAGCAATATATGAGGCATATTGAACTTTACCAACTTCCAAACCACTTTGAATCCCCTCTAGCATTGGTTCTAATACGGCAGTGAGAGGGTCTTTAAAATGTCGCACATGACCATTAAAAATTTCGCAAATTTCAGCTTTGAGTTCTTTGGCATTGTAGCGATCGAGAAGTTGTAAAGCTAACAGACAAGATTGATACCCAGCATCAATTTCTCCTAACCGATCTGCCAAAATCAAACCATAACAAGCATAGCCATAGGCCGCCATTGCCGAACTTCCATATTGAATGCACAGATATACCATCGTGAAAATAATTGAGGTGAATAACTGAGCATCTGCAAAATAAGTGGGAGGGCCTGCTGTCATCAAAATTCGCATTGCGGCTAGTTTATATTCGTCTGTCATTGGTGGCAGGCTACTTAAACTTTCAACCGTCAATGAATTTTTATACTGTTTGGTTAAGGCATGAGGAGGATCTTGACTGAGAGTAATTCCCAGCATTTCTATTACTTGTAAGATAATAGCGATCGCTTCTTTCAATTTGTTCTGCGAAACGCTATATTGAATTTGAATTTCATATACTTTAACTTTATCTAAAATATTTTTGGCATTGTTTAAAACAATATCTGCTAAGATTGCCGTTTGTGCAAAATTATTATTGAGAAACTCGGCTGAGGTTGCTTCTACATACAGTGCCAATGTTAAATCATAATTTGTCTGCCAACTCATTCCTGAAAGTAATCCCAATCCTCCCTTTAAATACTTTAGTGCCGGGTCATAAGCTGTAGCTCTCTTGGCTTTTTGACCTGCCATCAAATTTAGTGCTGCTAGTTCATCTTTATGCTTCTGTAGAGTTAATAAGTGAATACCTATATTTAATTGATTAACAATTTCAAAAATGTTCTCTTCAAGTTCCTCTTCTGGCGTATGCTCAAGTAACAATTCTCCAATTCTCAAATGCGTTTGGCTGCGCTCAGTTTTGGCAATAAGTGAATATGCCGATTGTTGTACGCGATCGTGCAAAAATTTATAAATAATTTTTGGAGGGCTAGAAACAGTTAAAAGTGAAGTATTTTCCTCCTCATGTCTCTTACTAAATTTTTCTAAATCAATAACTAGGGGAATTTTATAGTATTGATTTAATGGCAAAATCAGCCCAACTTGCAACGCTTCCCATAAATCCAATGCCGTCTCTGATAAAGATTTTTCATTAACAATACTAAGGACTTCCAAGGTAAATTTGTCACCAACACAAGCACCCAACTTCAGAACATTTTGAGTTGCTGGCAATAGCTTTTGAATTCGGCTAACCATTAATTCAACAACATTATCTGTAATCTCGATATCTAACAGCTTTTCGATGTCCCACTGCCAACGGGCTTGATTAAAGTTGAAAAACAATAATTTATCTTGATAAAGGGATTTGAGTAGTTGTGATAAAAAGAAAGGATTGCCTTGAGTTTTATTAAAGACTAATTCCGCTAGAGAGTTTGTAGACACGGAGTGGCGCATCAAGAGCGATGTCTCTTGATTGCTTTGAAATGTATCAGCAATTAACTTGCTAACATCAACCTGATGTAACGGCTGAAGCACAATATTGTTAATCACTGCCCCTGTTCGCTCAAGGTCAGAGAGCGTCAGCATTAATGAATGAGTCACGCTTACTTCGTTATCTCGATATGCACCTATCAACAACAGATATTTACTATTTGGGTCAGTTATCAACAATTGCATTAATTTCAATGATGCTAAATCTGCCCACTGTAAATCGTCCAAAAACAGGACTAAAGGATGTTCCAGTTGACAAAACACATGAATGAACTGTCTGAAGACACGGTTAAATCGATTTTGAGATTCTGATGCTCCCAGTTCTGGTACTGCGGGTTGAGGTTCGATAATTCGTTCGACTTCAGGAATCACATCAATTATCACCTGACTATTCGCACCCAATGCTTTTAACAATTTTGCCCGCCAAATACTAATCCGTTCGCTACTTTCAGTAAGCAACTGGCGCATTAATTCTTGAAAAGCCTGAATCAGAGCAGCATAAGGAATGTTGCGCTTAAACTGGTCAAACTTACCAAAGATAAAATACCCATGCTGACGCACGATTGGCTTATGAATTTCATAGACTAGAGATGACTTACCAACCCCAGAGTAGCCACTTACCAACATCATTTCTGTTGTGCCTTGACTGATACGCTCAAAGGCAGCCATCAAAATTTTGACCTCAGATTCACGACCATAAAGTTTTTGCGGAATCGAGAATTGGCTGTATAAATCTAATTGCCCGACTTGGAAGAGCGCAATTTCTCCAGTAGCTTCTAGCGATTTTAAACACATTTCCAAATCTGCTTTCAGTCCCAACGCATTTTGATAACGCTCTTCTGCTGTCTTTGCCAAAAGTTTCATCACAACATCAGAAACTGCCTGGGGGATTTCTCTTAAGCCAAGATTTTTGGCAATTATACAAGGAGAAATTGGAGTTCTAGCAATATGGCAATGAACGAGTTCTAGGGGTTCAGTACTTTGAAAGGGCAATTGTCGTGTCAGCATTTCATAGAACACAATGCCCAAAGAATAGAAATCTGTACGGTAATCAACTAAGCGGTTCATCCGCCCTGTTTGCTCAGGCGATATATAAGCAAGCGCATCTTCAGAAATATTCTGATTACTAATTGTTTGCTTTTCTCCATACAAATAAGTAGCAAGGCTAAAGTCGTCAATTTTAACCTGTCCAGTTTGCGGATTGAACAGCACATTAGTAGTTTTTAAATTCTTGTGAGTAACGTTGTATTGATTAAGTTTTACTAGTGTTTCGGCAAGCTGAATTCCAATGTGTAGAAAATCACTTACATGGAGCGATCTTTGACTCAGATATTTTGAAAGTGGTTCTCCTCCAAAATCTTCCAGAATCATTGCCCAGAACTGATGGCTATCTTCTAACACATAGCACTTAATAACTCCTGCAATATCTAGCGACTGAAGAATTTTATATTCATATTTGAACCGAGCAATATCTTCGAGAGTTGGGTACTCTGTTTTAATATATTTTATTAGTACAGGTGTTTTTTCTAGTTCTTTAATTCCACGATAAAGAACTGTACTATTATCTTGTCGAAGTACTTCTTTGTGCTGATAGCCTTCTAGTCGCCTAATCATTATCTCTATTTAAAAATACAATAATCCAAGTCACAATTTTTATGGGAAACTTGGATTTTCACTATCCAATCAGTTATAAAACTGTTCATGTTTGCATTATTTCAACCTTGTAAATAGGTGCATTATGTAAGATAAATGCAATTGAAGACAGGAAGTGAGTCAGTAGGTAACTAAAGCAGCTTAAAAAAATACAAGTTAAGTAATAACCCTTTAGTTATGCATTCTATCTTACCAAGCTGCTAAGAGAGTTCAGCCTCTAGGCTGTTGTTTGCTATACCGTTATATGTTATACCATTTTTTTATGATTTGTATTATTTTTGACTGTGCCTATTTTAAATCTCAGGTTCAGTCATAATGTGGCAATAAGGCTGATATTAATCCAGTAATCTATGATCGCTCATTCCACTTCTTGCAGGATAATGAGCCATTTTTAGCCCTCCGAGCTTCACCAATCATCTTTAAATACTACCTTACAAATCAACTCAAGATAACAGTGAAAAAATTTTTGCGCGCCAAACCAGATGCTCTTATAGCTGTTAGATTGTAGTTGATACGCGCTGAAATAAGAATTAGTAATTGGTATGAAGTATAACGAAATCTATTCACTTTAGTTGTACATGAGCATATTTTGCTAACCTTCGTCATGACATCATTATCTAAACGACATAGATGATGTTTTGATCAATGCGTAAGTCCTAGTAAATATCTCTGATTTGTGGTTTCCAGAATTTGACTAGTACAACTTGAGGCAAAAGCTAGTAGGGTGTGTCAGTCCGAATAATTTCTTGCTATGGCGAGGTATTCGCACGCTGACGCACTCTACAGTTTGATTTTGAATATTTTTTGCTCTAGAAATTCTAACTTCCGGATAAATCTTCAGCCGTAATTAGAGTTAGCTGAGAATTATCTAACTTGTGAAGATCATGGACAATGCGATTAGCTTGTTGTTCAATACTCCGTTCAAATAAAGCACGGGCAAAACGTCCATTGCCAAAACTCTTATCTCGTTTGACATGAGCAAGTTCAAAGGTAGCTTGTAAGATAATATTTGCCGAGGGGTCGAGGATGTAGCCGTTATCGTGGCAGAATTTCTTGAAAATTAATAACAATTCATGGGGATTGTAATGATCAAGGTAAAATAAACGGTGCAGTCGGGATTTAAAACCGGGGTTGGATTCTAGTAAACGATCCATTTCCTCAGTGTAGCCAGCTATGACTACCGCGAAGCGATCGCGATGATCTTCCATGCGTTTAATTAATATCTGCAATGCTTCCTTGCCATAATCATTAGGGCTATCTTCGGGTGCAAGGGAGTGAGCTTCATCGATGAACAGTACACCATCTAAGGCTTGCTGGACAGCATTTTCCACCCTGAGCGCAGTTTGTCCAATATACCCACTCACAATCCCGGCGCGATCAGTTTCTACAACGTGTCCCCGTTCCAGAAATCCTAATTGTTTATACAACCGCCCCACTAAACGGGCAATTGTGGTTTTACCTGTCCCTGGAGGTCCGTACAGCATCAGGTGTAGTGATGTGTCTACAGTTTTCAGCCCGCGTTTTTGCCGTTCGGTTTGCACTTTCAAGTAGTTGGCTAGAGAGAAAAGTTGTTGCTTGGTGCGTTCATGCCCAACTAGTGCTTTTAAGTCTGCAAACACTAGCTCTAGACTATCGTCGTCCGGTGGCTCATGCTCAACAAAGGTAGCTTTGGTTTCATATCTAGATTCATAAACCTCTAGACTCACATCACTGAAGTCTTTTTCCGTATCCGGCGCACTCACCATCAGGCTATGAACTTTCATTTTGATTTTATCGTGAATGACAAAACCAAAATTTCGCCCTGGGACATCCATTAATTTGTCTGCGGGGAATTTGTCTACAAGGGTACTGTTAATGTAGAATTCGACAAATTTACCTACACGGCAAATCTCTAATAAGTTCACAGCATTACCACGCTGAATGCGATCGCAGCGTTTCCAATCTGTATAATTGACAAAACTACCATTTCTGACCTCAGCAATGCGATAGCAAGCATGACCAGAAATCACAAACTCAAAAAAATTGCGATCGTCTAACAGTCCCCAAACAAAACCATATCCATGATCATCTACACCAGCAGCTTTTTCTAAGACCATATGAATATGAAAATCAGTCCTGTCATAAAAGAACTCCGCCGAGTTCCACGATAGCCAATAAGCATCACCTTCACGTTTGTGGTCAAATACATAGTGACCCACTTCCATGTAAAGGCTGCACTCTGAGCTATCTCGTGTCACCCAACTACAACGATTATCTTGAAAGTGTTCCTCAAAAATTAGCATTGCGTTCCTCTGTAGCTCTGTGTGTAGAATCAGCTGCTAACTATATTCATTCTAAACACGCCTCAACAGACTTACTTTGTTGCTAAAGTCCAGCAATCTTTCTGCCACAAGTATTTCAGCCTCCATAGCAGCAGATTTTATTCATGGGGAATGGGCTAGTTAGATTGCCAGCAAGATTTCATCCTTTAAACAAAAATGTTGAGCTTTGTAGCTTAACATAGGCGACTAATGTTACATCTATTAACGTTGAGCAGTGGAAAATCAACGTGAAAGCACAGGTATTTAGAGGTGTAAATCAACTCTCTTACGAAGAGATCCCCGTACCGAATCTGGAAGCAGACGAAGTTTTGGTACAGGTGGAAGTAGTTGGCTTATGTCAGTCAGATATAAAAAAAATTCGTTATCCACTTTATGAACCACCGCGCATCTTTGGCCATGAAACAGCCGGGACGATCGCCGCAGTAGGTTCGCAAGTGCTAGGTTGGCAGGTAGGACAACGGGTAGCAGTCATGCACCACATACCTTGTATGCGTTGTGCCTACTGCATGAATGATAATTTCTCCATGTGCGATCTGTACAAAAATATCTCCACCACCGCAGGTTTTAACGCCAGTGGCGGCGGCTTTGCTGAGTATGTCAAAGTTCCAGGTCATATTGTGCAGAATGGCGGGTTAATCCCGATTCCTGACAGTATTAGTTTTGAAGAAGCCAGTTTTGTTGAGCCTACCAACTGCTGTTTAAAGGCAGTGAAAAAAGCGCAAATTGCCCCCGGACAGACTGTTTTAGTAACTGGTGCAGGGCCAATTGGTTTAATGTTTATCATGCTGGTGAAGTATTTCGGGGCAGAAGCGATCGCCACTGATTTATTACCCTCTAGAATTGAAAAAGCTGTAAATGTTGGTGCAGAAGCAGCTTTTGACGCACGTGATCCTGATTTACCAGCCAAAATTCATGCCCTTACTGGTGGACTAGGTGTTGATGTCACGTTGCTAGCTGTCCCCAGCGAAAAAGCTTTCTTTCAAGCCCTAGACTGTACTCGGAAAGGTGGCAAAATCCTATTTTTCGCCGAATTTCCCGACGAAGTAGAAATTCCTATTAATCCCAATCTTCTCTACCGTCGAGAAATAGACCTCATGGGTAGCTACAGTTCCTCCTATCGCCTGCAAAATCTCTCGGCAGATATTGTATTTAATCGTCGCATTGACGTGCAAGCCTTAATCAGCGATCGCTACCCCCTAAAAGACTTATCAGCAGCCGTAGACCAAGCGATCGCACCTACCCCAGAAACCTACAAAATTCTCATCTATCCCTAGGTTGGGGACTGAGGACTAGGGAATTGAAAATAATCTTTCCCTTGTCTCCTTTGTCTCCCTTCCAAAAATTTTTAATTTTTAATTTTTAATTTTTAATTGATCTCTGGGTCTTCCCCCCTATCCCCCAATATGGAAATACCGATTACATTACTGATAGTAGCCCTACTAGCCTTCTATGTAGCTTGGAATCTGGGAGCTAACGACGTTGCTAATGCAATGGGAACTTCCGTTGGTTCTAAAGCTATTACTCTGAAGCAGGCACTAATTATTGCTGGGGTATTAGAGTTTACTGGTGCTGTTTTATTCGGTCATCAGGTGACAGCCACCCTAGCAACAAAAGTAGCCAACCCTAACTTATTTGCGGCGACACCCCAAGTTTTAGCTACTGGGATGATCACAGTGCTTATTTCTTCTGGTGTATGGTTGCAAATTGCTACAGCAAAGGGTTTACCTGTATCTTCCTCCCATGCAGTCGTCGGTGCGATCGCTGGTTTTAGTTGGGTAGCTTTAGGCATAGAGGCGATTGATTGGTCAACCATTGGCTCAATCACTGTTGGTTGGATTTTAACACCAGTTATCAGTGGAGCGATCGCCGCTTTATTCTATAGTCAAATCAAACACTGGATTTTGGATCAACCTCATCAAACCAAACAACTACAAGAGTGGATTCCCTGGTTGAGTGCAATTCTCATCGGGGCTTTTGGTGTAATTGTCCTACCTTCTTTCACTCAACCCGTAACCAATTTTTTAATTGCCCAATTCGGTATTCACATTCCACCCCACGACATCCCCTTGATCACAGGTGCAGTAGCCGCAGTTACACTGACTGTTTTTAGTTGGCGACAGCTAGAGGAGTTAGGGGGCATGGGGCAGAGGGCAGGGGACAAGGAAAATTTCAACCCAGTCAACACCAACACCGAATCCCTATTTGCCCGTTTCCAAGTCCTAAGTGCTTGCTTTGTCGCCTTTGCACATGGTTCTAATGATGTCGGTAATGCGATCGCACCTGTAGCGGCGATCGTTTATATCAATCGCACGGGCCAAGTACCAACAGCAGGCATTAATATTCCCCTATGGATCTTAATTCTTGGTGGTGCTGGAATTGTTGCTGGTCTAGCTGTTTGGGGTAAAAAAGTGATCGCTACTATTGGCGAAAATATCATCGCCTTACAACCCAGTAGTGGATTTTGTGCTGAACTCGCCACAGCTACCACCATCCTCATCGCCTCTCGGCTAGGTTTACCTGTTTCCACCTCTCACGCCCTCGTTGGTGGTGTAGTCGGTATTGGTCTGGTGCAAGATATAAATTCGGTGAAATTTCAAACCCTCAAGGGTATAGCCGCCGCTTGGCTAGTGACTGTTCCTATCAGTGCAGTTCTCAGTGCGACCATCTTTAGCATTGCTCGGATGGCTTTTGTTTAATGTCAATTGTTATTACTCTCTGCTAATAACGCAAAAACTAGAATTTATTTTGGCAGAATGGCATTTAATTAATTAAAATGCTTCTTAAGGGCTGATTTGAATTTCTCCCTGAATCGAAGCTATAAATTGTTATAAAAGCTACATTCTGTAAAAATTACCTGTAACTTGAAACTCCTCTAGCAGTTTTTTATAAATCACCTACATAATTGCAACCAGCTATTAATTGCTATTGCTACAAAAATAACAAGTATTTATATTTAGGTGAGATTTTTTCACGAGAAAATATCTTACTGGGTCAGAGAATCATGAAAATCAGACGGATGAAGTGCTGAAAGGTCTGTGATATGAAAAAAACACAGTATAGTCAATCTGTGAGTCACATAATATGCTTTGTCAATACTGGGGTAAGCATGACACAATGGCGTTGATATCCGTAAGTCCTGTGAAGATTTTCTATTTTATCTGACAAAATACAAGAAACTGAGTATGAGTGCCACAAATTTTACAGGAAGCAGCTTTATCGTCAAGGTGTATAGAGGTTAGAAACTAATGGGGCGATTTGAGAAGCGACCAGACAACCCACGAGTCCGAGGCGACATATCCAGAGCAGCAGAATCAGCTCTATTGGCTGTTGTTGAGGATTTAGAAAACCTCCAACAAAGTGTACTTAAATCCTTACAAGAAGATGTTAAACGGCTACAAGGCGAGAAAGACCGTTTAGCAGATGAAATTCATCAATTAGTCGAAGAAAAAGAACACTTACAAGAAGTTAGGCGGATTACGGAACAACAAGTATTAATCCGTCAGTTATCAGAAGCTTTAGCCAAGCACATCTGTTCACAACTGCAATCATCACTAGCGAAGATAGCTAGCCAAACAGAGAATCAAATTGCTGCACTCAAGTCAGCCCAAAGTAGCAACATTGTCACTGGAAACCAACAGCCAGCAGAAAAAATGCTTGGTAGTTTGGATGATAACTTGACGATCGCCTTTAATTCCCTCCAACAAGAACTCAAGAACTATCAAAGTAATCTGTCCCAACAGCTGTCTCGGATGTACAGCCAACAGCAACAAGGGGAGACCATTTTAGAGGATTTCATCAGTCAACTGCGTGGGGATCTAACAAAAACGATTCAAGAAACCTCACAATTAGTAGCTAAATCATCTCCCTCTACAGTATTACAGCCTCCCGAAATTCAACCTTCCAATACTGCCAAAGTGGTGAATTTATCTCCACCGACAGTATTACAACCGCCGGAAGTCCAATCTCCCGCTTCCTTCCAAACACCTCCATCCGTAGAACAAGTTACTCAGATTCAGGCTCAATCAGTTTCTCCCGTTACAGAAAAACCCCCTGTACCCCCACAGTCAACACCAATTAGAGTCCCACCAGCAGCACCAAAAACTGCTGAATCAACAGCCTCACCGCCTGAACCGATTTCTGTTTTACAGCCGGAAATATCTGAGACTGAGATCACCTCAAGGGAAATCAAATCTCCACCACCTGAACCCGTTTCGGTTTTGCGTCCGGGGATATCGGTGACTAAGATTACATCACCACCACCAGAAAAACTGACTGAATCGATTTTTTCACCCAAACCTGAATCTTCCTCAACTAAAGGGAAAGGCAAAGAGCCAATCTCTGTAATCCAAAATGACAATCCGTCCCCACAATCTGCGTCAGCATCCAAGCGGGGATCACCATCTCCTACCAATAAATCCCGCAGTTCCTCTAACTTATCACCAGTCCAGATTGGCTTCTTATTGATAGTTGCATCTGCTGTCATGTCATCGCTGTACAACGTAGCCATCAAGGGGATGTTTTATAAAACTTCTCAAACCTCTGCTGTGTTGGAAATAGCAGGTTTAATTTCGCCGACCGTGGGAAATATTATGTTAATTCTCACTTTGCGGTTGATGGTGGTAGTACCACTAATGATGCTTTTAGCTCCCATGATGCACCCCCAAGTATGGGAAGACTTACAAAGTCTCAAGGAGTCCCTAGGGAAAAAATCTGGTGCTACTCGTGGTAAACGACAAAGTGGTGTGCAGTTAATCATTGCTAGCGGCTGCTTTCTGTTTTTATCGCAAGTTTTGATTTACTTTGCTATCGGTCAAGTTACTACTGGCACAGCGATCGCTCTATTCTTTGTTTACCCTGTTGTTGTTAGTATTTTATCTTGGTTCTTGTTGCGCGATCGCCCTAGTGGATTTCGCTCCATCTCCCTCGCCGCAATTTTCTGCGGTGAATTACTAGTTTTTGGTGGTACTCTCATTACTGCTGGTGTGACTGGAAATAATTCATTGGGTGGGATCACCGCAATTCTCGCAGGAGTAGCTTTTGCTTGTTACTTACTCTTAACGCGAGCCTCTGCTACTAAAATACATCCAGTCTCTTTGACCTTCGTGAACTTCGCCACCATGTTGGCTTTAAGTTTTATCTTTTTGATGTTGCCTTTACCCAATAATTGGAGTTTGACCGTTGACCCATCTAAGGTACTAGAAATTGTTTTAAGTGCTGCGATTTTGGGTGTCTTGACCCTTGTAGGGTATGTATGCAATCACTTGGGAGTTAGCAAATTAGGCGCGCCGCGATCGGCAATTATTGGCGCAGGTGTACCTATTTTAACTGTAATTTTTGCTGGCTTAGTTCTGCAAGAAACTTTAAACATTGTCCAGATTTTGGGAGTGTTATGCGTTACTTTTGGCGCAGCTGCTTTCAGCTTTGGCAAAACTAGAAATCCCAACCCATCATCCAGTAGTGAAAATTGAACCTGACCTTATCTTATATCAATAAAATTAGCGAGAAATATCAACATGGAAAAATTAAGATAACCTCGTGGCATATATCTCATCATGCCCTAAAGCCAAAATTTTTGACGTATAAGACGTATAAATTTAGCCAAAGAATTTATACTAAAGTTTCTACCATCTGGCTACAGATCAAACCCTGAAAACCTATATAAAAGCTGAGGTTATGAAATATATAGCTTTTACTTATATGGTATGATAAACCACGAATTACGTAAAAGCTTGCAGCATACCTGTATTTAGATTGTAGTTGAGCGAATATCGTTACCAATTAAGCATTTGAGAACAAAATTTTTAGTTTTTACTAATGCTTGTCGATGCAAATGTCATTAAACTTTGATAATTTACTCTGACAAATTATGGGCTGTTAATCGCCTATTTTAAAGATTAAGAAGGAAAAGATTAAGAATACACTAATTCAGATAAATTTAATGCAAGAACAGCTAAATATAGAATATTATGTTGTGAGCAAATAAAACATATGGTCAAATTTGAACTATCTGCCTTATTTAACATCTGTGATTTTCCTCTCGGCAACTAACTATCTGGCAATAAAGATACAGAAAAGTTGCAAGGGGCGTGGTACTTAAAAATACCCTACTGATGCCCTAAGTGTTAATTGGGTTGCTAAGTGACCTTTTTAAAGCGATTACTGCCTGTGTTCTCAGAGAATTTGCCTATCCGCAAGTTTTTCTAGAGTCTGAAAGTCACTGACACCACAGACGTTCTGAATCTAAAACTTCAGTAACTATATTTAAGGTAATGCTATCTCCCAAATCTGGTAGGTAGCCAAACTTGTTGGTGATTAGCATTGCTGAGTGTTACTAGATAAAGGGCAGAGAAAATCCGGATACTGAAGAAAGTCCCTGTAGGTTACTTATTAGAGCCATATATATAGTTCTTAAGTGACTTACAAAGGTATCATGGGTAAATTCAGGCTGTTAATCCGCGATTTTTCGGTAAGATACAGGAATAACTCTAGTAGCAGTGCTTTTGCTACTTATATCCAATTACAGTATGGAGGAACGGGTAATTTGAATACAAATTATTACTTACAAAACCCATAATATACATCTGGCGTGGCGATAAAACCTGCCATTAGGTGTATTTCAATTACTTTTTTAGACTAATACGTGCTATTCAACTATTTGTAATATGAGTAACGACATCGATCTGATCAAACGTCTTGGCCCCAGTGCGATGGATCAGATCATGCTATATCTGGCCTTTAGTGCCATGAGGACAAGTGGGCATAGACATGGCGCATTCTTAGACGCAGCAGCCACCGCCGCTAAGTGTGCGATTTACATGACATATCTAGAGCAAGGTCAAAATCTGCGGATGACTGGCCATTTGCACCATCTAGAGCCAAAACGAGTCAAAATTATCGTTGAGGAAGTCAGACAAGCCTTAATGGAAGGCAAACTGTTAAAGATGTTGGGTTCTCAAGAGCCTCGCTATTTGATTCAGTTTCCTTATGTTTGGATGGAACAGTTTCCTTGGCAACCAGGTAGATCCCGCATTCCTGGAACAAGTTTAACAAGTGAAGAAAAGAAACAAATTGAGCAGAAATTACCTAGTAATCTTCCTGATGCTCAGTTAGTCACATCATTTGAGTTTCTGGAACTAATTGAGTTTCTCCACAAGCGATCGCAAGAGGACTTACCATTAGAACACCAGATGCCTTTGAGCGAGGCCTTAGGAGAGCATATCAAGCGTCGTCTGCTCTACTCAGGCACGGTGACACGGATTGATTCACCTTGGGGAATGCCTTTTTACGCTCTAACTCGCCCCTTCTACGCTCCAGCCGATGACCAAGAGCGTACCTACATCATGGTAGAAGATACCGCTCGGTATTTCCGCATGATGAAAGATTGGGCAGAAAGACGACCAAACGCCATGCGTGCTTTAGAAGAGCTAGATGTACCGCCTGAAAAATGGGATCAAGCTATGGAAGAATTAGATGAAATCATCCGAGCTTGGGCAGACAAATATCATCAAGCTGGTGGTATTCCCATGATTTTACAGATGGTGTTTGGGAGAAAAGAGGACTAAGCACGAACCAAAGCAAGTGATTTTTTTAACCAACCTAACAATCAGTAACACAACAAACAGTCCCAGAAGTCACAAACGAGCATCTGCATAGCAGCTATAAGCAGATTGTGCTAGCTATTAGCCAAAAAGCAACATCTGATTAAGGTATATTTGCTGAACTAGCAGATGGCTATCGTCTGTGTCTATGTTGGGTTTTAACTATCATATTGGTTAAGCAAATTAGTCCGAGAAGGCAAAAGAAACAGCCTTGACATATCAAACAATTTGTGAATTACGTTCGCTGTGCCGTACTAGCGTTCTATGGTTTAGACGTAAAAAAATATTAGCCCAACTCCACTAAATCCTTGTTTAAGGAAGGGCTGCAATTCATCGGGTTGCTTCCAATAATATATAACTTCAGTCAATGCCAATAGTCCAAAGTAAATGCTGAAAAATCAAGCTTCTTTGGACTATTGACAGCCTCAACTAGAAATCTCAGATACTTGTGTAAGTCCTGAGCTTATCTATTAGTTGGTAGGACTTTCAGGAATTGGTTCACTCTCCAAGTTAGGATTGAATATTGTGGGTGGTTGGAGTGGTGAAGTCGATGTAGGGACAAAACCACTAATGCGATCGCTACCATCAATACAAGTATTTAATGCTTGATTAGGCTCAATCTTAATCTGACTACGCAAACCTATTACACACTGAGCAAAGCGTTCTGGTAATAAACTGCGCCCACAGTAATTTAAGGCATCTGGATTAATTGTTTCCTGAGTATTTTTGCTCACTGAAACGACACAGGTGGCTAATTCCTTTGGCCGTCTTGCTTGCCTACAACCAGGTAGGGCATCAGTAGCACTTATATCCGTGCGCTTGTCAATAAAAACCACACACGCCGATAAGTCTGTTGGACGCAAAGCCGTAGCACAAGCCTCTGAGGTTGCTTGCTCACTCACACCCACACTTAAAAGTCTGCCGGCACAGGCGCGATAATCATTGTCAGCAGCTATGCTAGGGACACTCATCCCTACACAGCTACCTACAGCCAAAACTGGTGCTATCAGCCGAATTAGACGAGTTTTAAAGGTCATTTTTGATTTTCTCCCCACTAACCTTTGTTATGCACATTACCGTTCTTCAAACACCCAAAGTTATGCTAACTCAAATGTGCAACAAATCTTTTGCAAATCAGGCAAAACCAAAGAACAGGAAGAAAAATCTTTGAAAAAGACAAAAAGTGTAGAGGTGCAGGGGAGCAGTCGCTGATAGCGTTCCCATAGAGTGGAGCAGAGGAGTAGGGTAACAGAGGTTATTCAATTTTGAATTTTGAATTTATATGCCCCATCCCCAAGAGAAGATAAATTTTTAGCGATTCAATGAAATCATTTTTGCATTTCTGAATAGCTGGTATTTATAATAGTATGTCTGAGTAAAATTTAAACAGGATTAGATTAAGGAAACTCATGTCCCGATACAGAGGGCCACGCCTTAGAATTGTACGTCGCTTAGGCGAATTGCCAGGATTAACTCGTAAGAGCGCAAGACGCGCCTATCCGCCAGGTCAGCATGGTCAGAATCGCAAGAAGCGTTCTGAATATGCTGTCCGTTTAGAAGAAAAGCAAAAGCTGCGTTGTAACTACGGTGTAACGGAAAAGCAGCTATTACGTTATGTCCGTAAAGCTAGACGGGTAACTGGTTCTACTGGACAAGTGTTATTGCAACTGCTAGAAATGCGCTTGGATAATACAGTTTTCCGCTTGGGTATGGCCCCTACCATCCCAGCCGCTCGCCAGTTGGTAAATCACGGTCACGTCACAGTTAATGGTCGTGTGGTGAATATCGCCAGCTACCAAACTCGTCCCGGAGAAGTTGTTGCTGTCAGAGACAGAGCGCAATCACGCAAGCTGGTAGAAGCTAACTTGCAATATCCCGGTTTGGCCAATCTTCCTAACCACTTAGAGTTTGATAAAAACAAATTAGTTGGTAAAGTGAACAGTGTCATTGAACGGGAATGGGTGGCACTACAAGTCAATGAACTGCTAGTCGTGGAATACTACTCACGTCAAGCTTAGGACAGTGCTGAGTGCTGAGTGCTGAGTGCTGAGTGCCGACTGTTTAAAGTCCTATCACTCACAACTCAGAACTCATTGCTCAAGAGTGACTTATCCTCCAATTTGTGACATGGTACGGCTGTAATTACCTGTAGTACCAGAATCGCGTCCTTTAAAGTTAATTTCTGGCTTGATTGCCAATAAGTTTTTTACCTGTTCTTGCAATTTCTGGGTGCTGACACCAGAACGGAGAGCAGTTTTTAAGTCCATTTGACCAGTTTCATTTAATAAACACGGTCTGAGCCAACCATCTGCACTCAGCCGCATCCGGTTACAGCGATCGCAAAAACATTCTGACATTTGACTAATAAATCCCAATGTCCCCTTCGCGCCAGGAATTTGAAAGACATCCGCAGGGCCAGCACCACGAACTTGAGCTTCTGTCAATCCCCAACGATCGCGGATTTGTTGCCGTAATTCGCCTGAAGATATCCAACCGCGATCGCTAAATAAATCGCCGTTACCAATGGGCATAAACTCAATAAAGCGGACGTGCCACTGTTTATCAATGGTTAAAGCCGCTAAATCCAAAATTTCATGGTCATTAACCCCAGGAATTACCACTACATTTAACTTCAAGGGGTCAAAACCGACACGATAAGCCGCTTGAATCCCATCCCAAACCTGTTGCCAGCGAGAACGTCCACGAGAGCCGATAATTTGGTCAAAAATATCGGGATCAAGGGAATCTAAGCTAATATTGATGCGTCGCAAACCAGCATCATAGAGATTCTGGGCTAAGGGAGCTAGTAAAAAGCCGTTGGTAGTCATAGCGAGGTCTTGAGTTTCGGGGAAAGACGCGATCGCTCTGACCAAATCCGCCACACGAGGACGTAATAACGGTTCACCCCCTGTCAACCGAAAACGAGTAAAACCGACAGGAATAAAAACTTCTTGAACTAAAGTGAGCAATTCCTCATCAGTAAGTAGCTGTTGCTTGAGGATATAGTCTAGCTCTGACCCCTCTGGCATACAATACTGGCAACGAAAATTGCAGCGATCTATTAAACTAATGCGGAGGTAGTCTACCTGGTTCATGTTGGGTTTTTCTTTCTATTGTGCGCGATCGTTAATTACGAATTACGAATTAATTTGATTCCTCATCAACCGTTGCACACTCACTAACGCGCGGTTTAACTCATAATTCCGTTTTTGGGGATTTTGTAAATACGCTTGCTGTTCTTCCTCAATCATTTGCACATCTTGCACAACCAAACCGTCGAGTAACTTTTGGGCTGCACCAAATAAGCTATCTTTAATAAACCGCCGAAACCATACCGGCAATTTGTGTAATCGCCAAAAAGCGTTTAATGAGGTGAAATGAATTAAATAAGCTTTGGTGTGCGTTTCACTCACCGGACATAACAAACAATAAATTTTAAAATCCTTTCCTAGTGTAGACACCCAATGGGGATAAATGTAACTTACATCTAGGGGTTCAGGATGTAAGCGTCGGAGTGCAGGGAAGAATAACTGCGAAATAGACCAAATTTTATCTATCTTGTAATAACTTTGGGCTTGATAATGAGCATCTACACGGTGGTCATTTTCATCAATGTCTTGGAGTGTTGCTTCTGCCCAAGCTTGTAAATCCTGATGCAAGTGTCCGTGATACATATCCATCAGGTTTTCAATCAGATAAGAATAATGAGCCTGACAATTAATCACTGACACTGTGGCGATATAGTTTAAATGATCCCACTCTGGTAAGCCTAGAGGCTCGACAGTTGGTTCTTGATCTCCAGGAAATAACCAAATAAAACCGTCTTGTTCTTTGACTGGGTAACGCCGAATTTTGCAATTAGGAAGTTTCTGATTTTCGGCTAAGTAAGGAACTGCTGCACATTCACCTTGATGATTGAAACGCCAACCATGATAGGCGCATTCTAATTCATCGTTGATGACTTGTCCGTGGCTGAGTTTAACTTGTCGGTGGGGACAACGGTCTTCTAGAGCGTGAATTTGTCCTTGACTGTCTCTATAGAGTGCGATCGCCTGATGCCAAATTATAATTCCCAATGATTTATTTGTAACTTCATTAGTACGTGCAACCACATACCAGTGATTAGGGTTAATTCCCAACTGACGGACATCACGACTTTGCACAACTTCAGACAGAGAGGACATAGATTTATACATCCTTGGCAGAGTTAGATGAATAATTGCTACACCCTTCACTGATGACAGGTGCAGTAAAAGACATCTTACAAGCAATTTTTCCAAAATGAAATCTAATACTTCCTGCCGTACCGTTCAGACTCGCCCTTCAAGAATTCAACCTAATTTGACTTACAGGCTATAAAGTATGTGTAGATAAAACAATGAGTATATTGAGAGAAAAATCTGTATGACAAGCTACCAAGAAACCTTAACTAGCAAAGAGACTTTAGAGGAACTAGTGGAAACAAACAGCATTAACCATATCGAAGTCATTGAGAACGTCATTGACTCCTTAGAGCAAGATGATAGCGCAATGGTCAGCCACTCCCCAGAAGGTGGTTATCTGTGGAAATTTAAATATGGCAGTGTGGAAGTATTCGTCCAACTGACTGGAACAACTGATGAAGACACAATCACAGTTTGGTCGGCGGTACTCCCGTTACCTGCTAAAGATGAACCTAAATTGATGCGTCAACTATTAGAAATGAACTGCTCCAGTACCTTTGAAGCTCGCTTTGGTATTATTGATAACAGAGTAGTAGTTATCTCTACCCGCACCTTAGCAGAGTTATCGCCTGGGGAAGTTTCGCGGCTAATTACTGTTGTGGCGACGATCGCGGATGACAATGATGAAGCCTTACAATCTGAATTTGGTGCAGCTTAGATAGTTCGGAATTTGCAATGGGTAACAAGCAGGTTTGGCGACTAATTCCTTTTTTAGCAGCTTCTGGTAGTGTGCAGATGGCGATTGACCGATGGTTATTACAGCAACATCTATCAGGAAATTATCCTTCAACTCTACGATTTTATACTTGGTCGCCACCCGCTATTTCCCTTGGTTATCATCAACGACAATATCCTGAACACTGGCAAAATCTGACTTGGAAGGGACAGACCTTAGATTTAGTGCGCCGTCCTACAGGTGGTAGGGCAGTGTTACACCAAGGGGATTTAACTTATACTGTTGTCACCTCTGGATTAGCTGGTAATCGTCTCCATAATTATCAGCAGATTTGCGAATTTTTGATTACTGGATGGAAAGAGATCGGCATTCAATTAGACTATGGTACAGCCGGACGCGGTTACATTCATAACCCCAACTGTTTTGGGACGGCTACAGGTGCAGATTTAGTTTTACCAGATGGAACAAAATTGATTGGTAGCGCGCAATTAAGACGCGGCGGCGCAATTTTGCAACATGGTTCTATGCGTTTGCAGCCAGATGCAGAATTATTTACTCAAGTATTTGGTGGAGAATCTTTTCAGCCTGTGCAATTGTCCCCAAGCTTGAGTTTAGACACGATTATGACTGCTTTGACTCATGCGGCGAGGGATTGCTTTGATATGGAGATTCAAGTGCAACCCCTTTGTCTGTCCGAGTGGGATGAGATTTTAAGCTAAATGAGAATTGGGAATTGGTATTGTATTTTTTATTTTTGTATTTTTCTCCCTCTGCTTTACCTGTCTCACCTGTCACCTATCACCTACATTCCCCTGACGCTCGCACTTAAAACCTTGACTTTGCCAAGCCTGCATATCCACATCACTAAGTTTAGTTACGTTGGAGCATTGAGGCTGAACGATTTGGCTCAAAACTGCCCACAATAGGCTCCGTGCGATATCTAGTGTAGTTTTTAACAAAGACTCTTGATTACCGGGAACACCAACTTCTTGCACAACCTCAACTTCCACCCACATACGATGAGAGCCGAAAAGAATCTGTGACATCAATTTAGCTCGCGGTAAGTGAGTAGGGGAAGTAATTAATTTGACTTTATGAACTCCCCATCGCTTTAAAATCGGAATTCCGTAGTAGAAATTTTCAAAGGTAGATTTAGCACACTTTTCCAACCAAACATTTTGTAAATCTGCCATTTCTCGTTGAAAAATTAGCCATATACAGGGGTCTTTAGAACCCTGGGAAATTAAAATGGGAATTTGTGGATTTTGTTTAGCTGTTTGGGCAATATAAATTTCGCGGCGGATACTACCACCAAGGACAAAAAAGGCATCTACTGGCTGGGAAGAAGCTAGAAATAGGTTGATAGTGACGAGAATTAGCCAACTCCCAAACAAGAAGCATAAACCCCAACTAAGCTTTTGTAACAAATGCAACCATCTGCGAAATTTTCTCCTGCCAGGAATTGATGAATTTTTGGTAAAGTTGTGTCTCATGAGTTAGGACAAAAAAGCTGATTAACTTAGTTGCAAAAGACCAACATTTCCGGCAATGAAATGCTATCTTAGAGAATTAATATAGGGTGTAAATAAGACGGTTGCACAACTGTCACATGATTGTCATAGTGCTAAGTTAGAGTAACAAAGAAAGTTCAAAATTTGGGTAACAATTTTTCACAAATTAAGGCAAGATCCTAACATAATTCAGAGGGGAAAATTATGAGGGAAGCATAGCTAAAAATTGAGTATAAAAACTTAAGAAACTCCTAAAAGCCTGATTGCTAAACTGTCAATACCACCGTAAATTCCTGCTGATATACATGAACCAATCTGCGAAACGTTACTCGCCGCTCCAAGTAGCCTTGATTGGAGGAGCGATCGCCACAACTGCTACTATATCCGTATTTGGCCCCGCTTGGACTCGGAGCGTTCGCGCTGCTCTACAAGACAGTCCCAAAGCATTAGTTGATCAAGCATGGCAAATAGTCAATAGTGAATATGTTGATGGCAACTTTAATCAAAAAAACTGGCTAGCAACAAGGCAAAGTCTATTAAGCAAAGACTACTCATCTAAAGAAGAAGCTTATGTAGCAATTCGTGAAGCTTTACAACTGCTCAACGATCCTTACACAAGATTCATGGATCCCAAACAGTTTGAAGCCTTAACCAGTCAAACTTCTGGGGAAGTCTCTGGTATTGGCATTCGCATGGAAATGAATGAAAAAACCAAGCGACTGACTATTGTAGAAGCAATAGAAAATTCCCCAGCCCTGAAAGCTGGAATTAAAGCTGGCGATGAGATTTTGGCTATTGATGGCAAGCCTACTCAGTCGATGAAAATAGACGATGCCTCCAAATTAATTCGCGGTAAAGCAGGTAGTAACATTACACTCCGCTTAGGACGCAGTGGGCGCAATGCCTTTGACGTGAAGTTAACACGGGCAACTATCGAAGTGCCAACAGTTTATTCCAGCGTCAAGCAAGAAGGAAATCGCCGGATTGGTTACATTCGGTTACGCGAGTTTAGCGGCCACGCCGCCGAACAAATGCACCGAGCAATTCGAGACCTGAACGGTAAAAAAGTGGATGCTTTCGTGTTAGACTTGCGCGGTAATCCTGGCGGGTTATTGCAGTCCAGCATCGAAATTGCTCGGATGTGGTTAGATGATGGCGGCATTGTTCGCACAGTTAACCGTAAGGGAGTCAATGAAGACACTAAAGCCAATCGCACCGCTTTAACAAAACTGCCCTTGGCAGTATTAGTAGATGGTAATTCCGCCAGTGCCAGTGAAATTCTTACAGGTGCGCTCAAGGATAATAAGCGGGCAGTAGTTGTTGGTAGTCAAACCTTTGGTAAAGCCTTAGTGCAGTCAGTCCATGAATTATCAGATGGTTCGGGGATGGCTGTTACCATTGCCCACTACTACACCCCCAACGGTACAGATATCAACCAAAAAGGGATTGCGCCAGATATCAAGTTAGACTTGACAGAGGCACAGGAACGCCAGCTAGCGTCCAACCCCAGTCTGATTGGTACTCCCAACGACCCTCAATATAGCCGAGCGATCGCAATTTTATCTACTAATACCTTTGCCCAACCTCCCATCAATCAAACATCTCCATCCTTAAGCACTCGCGCCCGCGATTTGAAATTCTAAATATTCCATGTGCGATTTCGTTACCAGGTGTTCATATATCAGCATTTTTTGAGCCTTAACAAGGTGATAGGGGACAGGTGACAGGGGACAGGGGACGGTGTATTGGGCTAAAAATTTCTCCCCTATACCTCTTCATCCCCTAATTACGAATTACGAATTACGAATTACCTACACCCTTTTATCCACAATTACAGGCTCTATGAATTATCAGGAAATTGATCCAACCACCGCCAACAGCTTCTTGCCTATGGTTTCGGTGGTTGTTCCTATTTATAACGGTGAGGCAGATTTACCAGACTTAATTAACTGTCTGGTGTCTCAAACCTACCCCAAAGATAGGGTAGAGTACCTACTGGTAGATAATAATAGTAGCGATCGCACCCTCAGCTATCTCCAAACAACAGCTGCCAATTGCCCAATTACCATTCACCCTTTGAGCGAAAACCAAATTCAAAGCTCTTATGCAGCTCGTAATACGGGGATTCGGGCGGCGGTGGGGGAAATTTTGGCTTTTACAGATGCAGATTGTCGTCCTCAACCCCAATGGCTAGAAGCATTAATTCAGCCTTTTGTCAACCAAGACGTAGTGATTGTAGCTGGAGAAATTGCAGCATTACCAGGTAAAACTTTCTTAGAACAACACGCAGACCGTCAAGAAACTCTCTCCCAAAAGCATACCCTTGCTCATCCCTTTTGTCCCTACGGTCAAACGGCTAACTTAGCAATTCGTCGCACTGCTTTCGCTACATCGGGTTTATTTCGCCCTCATCTGACTACTGGCGGTGATGCAGATATTTGTTGGCGCATTTTGCAACAAAACACTGGGCGGTTAGAATTTGCCCCTATTGCCATTGTTCAACACCGTCACCGTAGCACATTCAAGGAATTAGCTAGTCAATGGCAGCGATACGGACGCTCTAATCGTTATTTACATGAACTGCACGGCGTAGCCTTAATGCCAGATATGAAACCTCAAGATATTAGCTATCGTTTAATACGTTGGTTACTCAAGGAATTGCCACGGGATAGTATCAGAGCGATCGCTGGTAAAGGTAAATTGATAGATTTATTAGATACTCCCATTGGCCTATTTAACGCCAAAGCACGGGCTGAGGGACAACGGGATGCCAAGCTACCAGAACTCGCCAAAACAATTGAATGGATCTAAGAAATTTGAATTTTAGATCAAGGATTCGCTACATTGGAGATAGGTAGACCTTAAGGAAATATTCGATGTCAGCACAATTGTTACTGGTAGATGATGAACCCGGATTACGAGAAGCCGTAAAAGACTATTTACAAGAAAGCGGTTTCGGCGTTCAAGTCGCCAGTAATGCCCGTGAAGGTTGGGATTTGATGCAGCAAAATACACCCGATCTGGTAATTTCTGACATTATGATGCCCCAGGTAGACGGCTATCAATTTCTCAAGCAATTACGCGATGACCCCCGCTTTCAATCCCTGCCTGTGGTATTTTTAACAGCAAAAGGCATGACTAGCGATCGCATCCAAGGTTATCAAGCTGGTGTTGATGCCTATCTCCCTAAACCCTTCGATCCAGATGAACTAATAGCAATTGTAGAAAATTTACTTGCCCGGCGCACTGCGAAGCAGCAATTTCCAGGTCAAGAAGGCGAAACACCTGACATTGCTGAACTAGCCAATCAAATTGCCCAAATCAAAGCTTTACTGACGCAAAAAAGTGCAATTTCTCAATCTCCAGCTCCCTTCAAAATCGACTTGACCCCCAGGGAACAAAGCGTTTTAAACCTGGTAGCCGAAGGGTTAATGAATAAAGAAATCGCCCGCCGCTTAGAAACCAGTGTGCGAAATGTAGAAAAATACGTCAGTCGTTTGTTCAGTAAAACGGGTACGAATAGTCGCACCGAATTAGTTCGTTTTGCTTTAGAACACGGGTTAGCTAATTGACACCGTAATTCTTGGTTTCACGAGTGCATTTATAGCGTTTCTCGGTTGGGTGAGGTAGATGAATCCTACCCCAACTCTATAAGAGCCACTGAAAAGGGGACTTTAGCTCTAGGGCTTGCACACCGCGAAGTATTCGGTCAATATTGCTAGAATGCAACAACTTGTGGTAAACATTTTTCCATGTATCAAAGTCGCAGCGATCGCCATTCTAACTTCAGTCTAGTAAGTGCTTTAGCAATTGCTAGCATATCTGCTGTTTTTGGAGATTGTGCCTTTGCCCAAATCAGGAAGGATGACACCTTGGGTGCTGAGAACTCAGTTATCACACCTAACTTGATTAATGGTCAAACTATTGATCAAATAGATGGCGGGGCAATTCGTGGAAATAATCTATTTCATAGCTTTGATCAGTTTTCTGTGTCTACTGGCAATACAGCCTATTTTAATAACGCTACAAATATTCAAAACATTATCAGTCGAGTAACTGGAAATTCTATCTCTAGTATTGATGGCATCCTGAAAACTAACGGAACAGCTAACTTATTTTTGATTAACCCCAACGGAATTATTTTTGGTTCTCATGCTGCTTTAGATATTCAAGGTTCGTTTTTAGCTAGCACCGCTACTAGTATAAATTTTGCTAATAATCTCCAATTTAGTACCGCAAACCCTCAAACTGCGCCGTTATTGTCCATAGATGTTCCCATTGGCTTACAATTTGGAACTACGACGGCAGCAATACGCAATCAATCCCAAGCCAGTCTCAGAGGAGCAACCAATCGTTTAAATAATCCTGCTGGTTTACAGGTGCAGTCAAATAAAACCTTGGCACTGGTAGGCGGTGAGTTGACATTGGCGAGTGGAAATTTAACTGCAAAATCAGGAAGAATTGAGCTAGGAAGCGTCGGTGCGAATAGTGTAGTCAAGATCAACTCTACAAATCAAGGTTGGGTTCTGGGATACGAAAACGTTAGAGATTTTCAAAACGTTCAACTAACAAGGAAAACTTTAGGCACTCCTACCAGTCCATCTCAAGTAGATGTGAGTGGCGAAGGTAGCGGTAGTATTCATGTGCAAGGTAGAGAAGTATTGATTAATAGCTCTTCACAGCTTTTAGCTAATACTTTGGGTTCTAAACAAGGAGGTCATTTAACGATAAATGCCTCAGAATCTGTAGAACTAATTAGTGGTACACCTTTGACAACCAGGACTTTTGGTTCTGGAAACGCCGGAGACTTAACGATTACAACTGGTAAGCTAATTGTAAAAAATTTAGCACAAGTCCAAACTGGAGCTCAGTCCATGAATAACGCACCAGATCAAAATGGAGTGCTGGACTTGGGTTCGGGTGGCAAATTGATCGTCAATGCCTCAGATTATGTAGAGTTGAGTGGTAGTCGTGTTTTTGGTAGCTCTCTGTTGTTCAGTGGACTATTAGCTGCAACTCCTGATGTTGGGGATGCTGGCGATATCATCATCAACACTAGAAATTTACGCATTGAAAACGGAGCGAAGATAGCGACGGAGTCTGCGGGTAGAGTCCTAATACTACCAGGATCTAATCAATATGTACCAGCTACAGGTAGGGGAGGCAATGTGATAATCAACGCTTCTGAATCTGTAGAAATAAATGGCACTTCAGCTAATGATTCTCCCAGTGGTATTTTTACTGCAACAAGAGGTACTGGAGCAGCAGGCAATTTAACTTTGACTACTGGGAAATTGACTATACAGGATGGAGGAGCAATAGTTGTTAGCAGCGCAGCACAGAAAAATGTTATCTACCTCGGAGATCCCACTAAATTAGGAGCAGCAGGTGAAGTCAATATCAATGCTCGTTTCATCCACCTAGACCAAGGAAAATTGGTGGCAGAAAGCGAAGCAGGTCGAGGTGGGAATATCAACCTCAAAGTGCAAGATTTACTATTGATGCGCCACGACAGTCAAATCTCTACCAATGCAGGTAAGACATTAGCGCAAGGGGATGGCGGCAATATTACTATCAATGCAGCTAATGGCTTTATTGTTGGCAATCTTTTAGAAAATAGTGATATCACTGCCAATGCTTTCGCCGGCACAGGAGGTAAAGTCACAATTAACGCTAAGAACATTTTTGGATTTGTACCACGTACTCGCGCAGAGTTGGTGGAGTTGTTAGGAACTGAAAATCCAGAGGAGTTAAACGCTAGTAAACTGCCAACAAACGACATTACAGCCTTTTCGCAGCAAAATCCTTCATTAAATGGAGACGTACAAATTAACACACCTGATGTTGATCCCAGTCAAGGCTTAGTAGAACTGCCCACAAATCTGGTTGACGCTTCTAGGCAAATTGCTTCTGTTTGTCATTCTAGCAATAACATTGAGAGAAGCTCATTTATTGCCACTGGTCGTGGAGGAATTACACCCAGTCCTGCGGATACATTGATGGATGATACTGTCCTAACAGACTGGATTGAATTACCAGTAGATAGGAAAAATAGTGCTGATAATCTTCAGCCGCGTACAGAAGAAAATACAGGGAAATTTAAATCAGGCGATGGTCTCCGACCGACGGTCGGTCATCGCCTACGGTGGTCAGAACGCCACAGATATAGCCAAATTATCGAAGCCCAAGGTTGGGTCATAGATCCCAAAGGTAATGTAGTTCTCGTTGCCCAAGCACCCACCATCAAGCCTCATAGTACAGAGATGAAGTCAGCAGCTTGTGGGTTATTAGGGAGTAGGAAGTAATGCAATACTTTTCGCTTAAGCTTGCCAAAATCAACAAAAAATTCAACACAAACAAAAACACCCCCCGTTCTCGGGGGATGTTTTTAATTAGCGAAGACTTAAAGATTAACCGTTGATAGCAGGTGCGCTGATAGCAACAGGAGCAACTTCACCAGCAGCCAAATCTAAGGGGAAGTTGTGAGCGTTACGCTCGTGCATTACTTCCATACCCAGGTTAGCGCGGTTGATTACATCTGCCCAGGTTGCAATGACACGACCTTGAGAATCAATGATGGATTGGTTGAAGTTGAAACCGTTCAAGTTGAAAGCCATTGTGCTAACACCCAAAGCGGTAAACCAGATACCGATTACAGGCCAAGCAGCGAGGAAGAAGTGT
>NZ_JAYGGZ010000045.1:0-62255 GCF_034931465.1 Anabaena sp. UHCC 0399
GCACTTCTTCCTCGCTGCTTGGCCTGTCATCGGTATCTGGTTTACCGCTTTGGGTGTCAGCACAATGGCTTTCAACTTGAACGGTTTCAACTTCAACCAATCCATCATTGATTCTCAAGGTCGTGTCATCGCTACTTGGGCTGACGTAATCAACCGCGCTAACCTGGGTATGGAAGTCATGCACGAGCGTAACGCTCACAACTTCCCCTTAGATTTGGCTGCTGGTGAAGTTGCTCCTGTTGCTATCAGCGCGCCTGCTATCAACGGTTAATCTTTAAGTCTTCGCTAATTAAAAACACCCCCCGAGAACGGGGGGTGTTTTTGTTTGTGTTGAATTTGTTGCTGATTTTGGCAACTTGCTGTGCAACCTGTTGATATTTTAGAAAATTTGAGAATGTTAATATTTGGATAAACTCAGCAGCTATTTAAACTATGACAGCGACAACACCAAAACGAGAATCTCAACGCAAAGTGCTGTTATATCATGGCGAGGATGGATATTTTGTTGTGGAAGTACCGAGTTTACCAGGTTGCATCAGTCAGGGAAAAACTCGTGAGGAGGCTTTAGCTAATATAGAAGAGGCTATTGCTCTTTACATAGAAGTTCTGGAAGACCGAGGCGAACCTGTGCCAGAAGATACTATTGAGGTTGTGCTGGTGTGAGTAAGTTACCTGTTATCTCAGGTGCAGAGTGTGTCAAAGCACTGGAAAAAATAGGCTTTATTGTTGATCGTCAACGAGTTAGTCACATTATATTGGTGCGTGAAGACCCTAGGACTACAATATCTATACCAGAACACAAGGAACTAGATAGGGGGACTTTGCGTGGAATTATTCGACAATTAGGCTTAAGCGTAGATGAATTTGTTGAACTAATGTGACGGAGTGATAGAGCGATCGCATTCACATTAGATAATTTACCTCACAGATGCAAAAAGCTGTGTTACGTCTTGGTGATGAGGGCAAGAGTTCAGGTAAAATACATATTCCGAACTGTATCTCCTCAATATCATGGGCAACACCTTTGGGCATTTGTTTCGCATTACTACTTTCGGTGAGTCTCATGGCGGAGGCGTAGGAGTGGTGATTGATGGTTGTCCTCCGCAACTGGAAATTTCGGCTGAAGAAATTCAAGTAGAATTGGATAGAAGACGGCCGGGACAAAGTAAAATTACTACCCCCCGCAAGGAAGCAGACACTTGTGAGATTTTGTCTGGGGTGTTTGAGGGTAAAACCTTGGGAACGCCAATATCAATTTTGGTGCGGAACAAAGATACTCGTCCCCAAGATTATGACGAGATGGCGCAAAAGTATCGCCCTTCCCACGCAGATGCTACCTATGATGCTAAGTATGGGATTCGCAATTGGCAAGGTGGCGGCAGGTCGTCAGCCCGTGAGACAATAGGAAGAGTGGCAGCTGGTGCGATCGCTAAAAAAATTCTCCGTCAAGTTGCGAATGTAGAAGTTATCGGTTACGTCAAGCGCATCAAGGATTTGGAAGGCGTAGTTGATCCCAATACTGTCACTTTGGATGAAGTCGAAAGCAATATTGTGCGCTGTCCTGATAGTGAATGCGCTCAAAAAATGATTGAATTAATTGAGCAAACTGGTAGACAAGGTGATTCTATCGGTGGTGTAGTGGAATGCGTGGCGCGTAATGTGCCGAAGGGTTTGGGTGAACCAGTATTTGATAAATTAGAGGCTGATATCGCTAAGGGTGTGATGTCTCTTCCAGCTAGCAAAGGGTTTGAAATTGGTTCAGGTTTTGCCGGGACGCTGTTAACTGGGATTGAACATAACGACGAATTTTATATTGATGAAAATGGGGAAGTTCGCACCGTAACTAATCGTTCGGGTGGGATTCAAGGTGGTATTTCAAATGGTGAAAATATTATTTTGCGAGTTGCATTTAAACCCACAGCCACTATTAGAAAAGAGCAAAAAACAGTGACGCGTGAGGGTGAAGAAACACTATTAGCAGCCAAAGGTAGACATGATCCTTGTGTTTTACCCCGTGCTGTTCCAATGGTGGAGGCGATGGTGGCTTTGGTATTATGCGATCATTTGTTACGCCAACATGGTCAGTGTAAGGTGTTGTAATTGATAGGCGATCGCCTTGATCCGTTCAACCCTTAAACTGGACTATATTATAGTTGTTGAATGAAAATTGAGTAAGAAGGTACTTTCGAGTATCTTCTTTATTATTTGTGGGCTATTTATCACTAATATTATATGAATTTCATTACAATTTTAGGATTATCCGCCGCTATATTAACCACAATTGCTTTCTTACCACAAGTGTTTCAAACATGGCGCACAAAATCAGCTAAAGATGTTTCTTACGTGATGCTGATTACATTCATGAGTGGTCTTTTTTTGTGGTTAATATATGGAATCTATCTCCAAGCTTGGCCGATTATTTTTGCTAATGGGACAACTTTAGCTTTAAACTTTGTAATTCTATGGCTTAAAATTAAATATAGATAGATATGCCTTTATTAAAAACCTGTGACATCCTCTTTATTTACTGCTGAACGCCTGTTATTTACCCCTGCTACGCCAGAAACCAACGCTATACCACTGATATTCGCTTTCCCTAATGAGTATACAGTGGGTATCACCAGTTTAGGCTATCAGGTAGTCTGGGCAACTTTGGCAATGCGTAGTGATGTGCAGGTAAGTCGTTTATTTACTGATACTTCCGAACCACTTCCAAGACAGCCAGAAATTCTAGGATTTTCAATTTCTTGGGAATTGGATTATGTGAATATTTTAAATCTTTTGGAATCTCTAGAAATTCCCATTAGAGCAATTAACCGTGATGATTCTCACCCCATTGTTTTTGGTGGTGGGACAGTTCTGACAGCTAATCCTGAACCTTTTGCTGATTTTTTTGATGTCATTTTATTAGGGGATGGGGAAGATTTACTGGGTAATTTAATTGACGCTTACAAAGCAGTGAGAAATGCTACTAGACAAACTCAACTGCAATCACTTGCACAAATACCTGGTATTTATGTTCCTAGTTTGTATGCAGTGGAGTATCACGCAGTAGATGGGGGAATTAGTTCTATTAAACCAATTTCCTCTGATATTCCCGCAGTGGTACAGAAGCAAACTTATCGGGGAAACACCCTCTCAGCCTCAACTGTGGTGACGGAAAAGGCGGCTTGGGAAAATATTTTTATGGTGGAGGTGGTGCGGAGTTGTCCAGAAATGTGCCGCTTTTGTTTAGCTAGTTATCTGACTTTACCTTTTAGAACAGCGAGTCTGGAAGGTTCGTTAATTCCCGCCATTGAAAAAGGCTTACAAGTTACAAATCGGTTGGGTTTATTGGGTGCGTCTGTAACGCAACATCCCGAATTTGAGACTTTATTGGATTATATTAGTCAGCCAAAATATGATGATGTGCGGCTGAGTATTGCTTCAGTGCGGACTAATACGGTGACGGAACAGTTAGCCAAAACTTTGGCGAAACGAGACACGCGATCGCTTACCATAGCTGTAGAGAGTGGTTCGGCAAAAGTACGCCAAATCATTAATAAAAAGCTACATAACGATGAAATTATCCAAGCAGCTATCAACGCTAAAGCTGGCGGCTTGAAAAGCTTAAAACTCTATGGAATGGTAGGTATTCCGGGGGAAGAACCAGAGGATTTAGACGCAACGGTAGCGATGATGCGGAGTATAAAAAAAGCCGCGCCGGGACTACGCCTTACCTTTGGGTGCAGTACCTTTGTACCCAAATCCCATACGCCATTTCAATGGTTTGGGGTAAATCGTCAAGCTGAAAAGCGGTTGCAGTTGTTGCAAAAACAACTTAAACCCCAAGGGATAGAGTTTCGCCCGGAAAGTTATAATTGGTCGATTATACAAGCTTTGATATCGAGAGGCGATCGCAGAATTTCCCAACTTCTCGAACTTACCCGCAACTTCGGCGACTCCCTCGGTAGCTATAAACGCGCTTTTAAACAACTCAAAGGACAAATTCCCGATTTAGATTTCTACGTCCACAGTCATTGGTCACATGAGCAGATATTACCCTGGAGTCACTTGCAAGGGCCACTGCCACAGTCTACACTACTAAAGCATTTGGCTGAAGCTACCAGTCATTTCCGTGAGTGCTGAGTGCTGAGTGCTGAGTGCTGAGTTCTGAGTTCTGAGTTCTGAGTGCTGTTAGCAGTAGCGCGGCGTTTAGCTGGTGCTGAGTAAAAGATAGTGAACTTCTGTCTCCTAATTACTTAATAAGTGAATGCAAAACACAGCTGAATTTTATTGTGCTTACTGCGGTGAACCAAACTTAACTTTTATTGACTTGAGTGCTGGGGGTCAGCAATCTTATATTGAAGATTGTCAAGTTTGCTGTCGTCCCAATATCTTATATATCCGAGTGGATGAAGATACGTTAGACATTGAAATTGATACCGAGTATGAAGGCTAGATTTTAGGTTTTTCTTTCCATGCTGCACTTTCAACATTCATCAGTTATTAACGCGCCAGTGGAAGTAGTTTGGAAATTCCACGAAAGACCAGATATACTACAACTACTGACTCCACCTTGGCAACCTGTACGAGTAATTCGCCGTGAGGGGGGACTAGAAGTAGGCGCAGTTACAGAGTTTCGTCTATTTCTCGGACTTTTACCCTTAACTTGGTTAGCGCGTCACACTGAATGCGAACAATATCATCTATTTACTGATGTACAAATATCGGGGCCTTTTGAGTCTTGGATACATCGCCATCAATTCGCAGTAGAAGGGGACAAAACCAAGCTGACTGATGATATTTCCTACATTATGCCTGGAGGCGATACAGTGGAATTTGTTAGCGGTTGGTTAGTACAAGCGCAATTAGAAGCGATGTTTCGCTACCGCCATTTTGTGACTAACCGAGAGTGTGAATCAAGATAAGTAGTTGGACAAAATTTGATTCATTGATAGAGATAGGAAAGAGGTGACAGGTGACAGGTGACAGAAAAAATTGTGTAATTAATTCTGTCTATGTACTTAGCTCTTTACAGAAAGAACTAAAATCAGACATTTTCTTTACACCCCTACACCCTGTTTCAACAAGTCACTATCAAAGCTAGCAGCGCGAGACAACCAAACTTGACGAAAATATTCTTTCATAGGTAGTTTTTGTAGAAACTTTTGCACAGATTCTAATTGCCATGCAAGGGGTGCAATTGGCTTTATTTTGGGTGCTGCTATGGCATAATTTAAGACTGCTTCCATCAAAGCTGCCGCTTCAATAGCAGGTTGTGGATGTATCCATGTAGGGAAAATACGAGCTTCAAAAGTGTGTTTTTCAGGTATTTGATGAATGATATTTTTGAGATTAAAATCACAGTATTTTGTCAACTGTAATTTAACAAGATATTCTCTAGCATCAGACCAAGATAATTCACAAAAATCAGGTTCATTGATTAATATCAATAAATCTTTATCCCATGTTCCCAAGCGTCTACATTTGGGGTTAGTACCTACCAAAACTTTTAAATTTTCCCCATGTGTCCATAGAACATTAACTAAGTTAGCAAAAACCCTCGTAGAACATAAAGGCGTAGCATCAAAGTGTAGATGAGTTGCACCCTCAGCCGGAATTGTAAACCCTAAAGAACGTGCTGATGCTAGGAGAATTTCTAGACGTTGAAGATGGTTGGTATCGATAGGTGGTGTAATTAGTTCACAAGGACGTTCTCGTTCTCCTGGTAGGGGTGCTGCGATCGCGATCGGATTGCCGATATGATCAGCAATACGTACCATTCCCCCTACTCCTGCTTCTAAATCAGTAGCAAATAAATTAGCAATTGGCTGGAGAACTTCATCCAAGGGTGCAGCCGCATCAGTATTACAGGTGATTAGTTGCAGCAGTCTCGTGTCATCGCTGATAATGCGATACCATCCTGGTTGCGGTGCTTGAGTTTTGTCTAAGTCGTCTTGCAGAGTTAAATCGTCTACACAGCGCGCTATCAAACATCCTTGCTGATCAATCACCTCAAACCCCAAGGTGAGATTATGGAATAAAGGAGTTCCCGGTACTTGACTCGGTTCAGACTGGGGATAAAAAATGCGACGCACTAAGCCATCATGTTGGTTAGCTATTAATTGCGCTAAATCTTTTCGGCTGAGTCCCTTGGGAGAAATTAACTCAATCTCAAAGCCAATTTTCCAGTTTAATTCAGACATAATTTTCCATAAAATCAGGGTGCATTCAGCACCCCATATTGATTTAAAAATATCAAGTAGGATAATTTATCTCTTTTGAGAACGCGCGTATCTTAAGGCTTGGTCAATTACTTCGTCATTGCCTAAAATTAAATTGCGTTCAATGCGAACTTTCGCATCTATCGCTGATTTTTCACCCCAAAATCTCGCCAGTGCCTCTGCATCATTATAGTTATATGTGGAATCTTGGTAAAATTTGTAGGGGCTGGAATCGCCAGGACGGGGTGTTTGGACGGCTCGTAGTGCTAGCACCCTAGCATCTACAAGCAACTGTTCTAGAATCGCAATGTTTTCTCCTCCCCAGAGAATTTTTCGACCCATTCTAGCCTTTGCATCTTCTACAGTTTCTCCCCAGAAATCTGCTAAAACACGCGCATCCCAATAGTCATATTTGCTAGTTAAAAATGCTCGAAGTTCGCTATTTTTATAGTTTTTAGTTGCTGATTTTGTAGGGTGCTTCAGCAGTTGAAGATGAGATTGGGTTGAGATAGAATTTATAGTTATCTCTTGAGCAACCACTGTATGAATAACAGTGCTAAAAGAGCCTACTAATACACTTAATAATAATAAAAAAATCCGCAGATTATATTTCACTTTCATTACCTAGCAATGTGAGTATTAATAACTATCGAATAGTAAGGACTCCATCTACATACAAGCTGTAAGTAGTTTTTTATTTTGAAATCTTACCTTTTGATGTTATTAATCTCTACCCTTTACAGGTGAACTGTTCCTGAAAATAATAGTTGATACTTTGAAATTTATTGGTACATCCCCATTCAACTGTTTAATGGCAGTTCAATTTGAGATTTTTCCTGTGGGAGTATTACTGTTTCTTGGAGAGGGGGACGTACACACAAATAAATTAACGCACCAAATAGGGGAATCACCGCAAATAACCAGAATAACTGCTGATTTCGCCAACCACGACGCGCCATATCATCTCTTAGTAGTGCTGGAAATAATAGAGAAAGTAAGCAAAAATCTAGACTCATGACATGGATGAAGCGGCTAGTTTGCCACTGTTGGACAAAGTTAGAGGAATCACCTTCAAGTACACCATAGGCGACTAGAATCGCTGCTGCTACGGTGAGAACTACACCAGTCACACGGGAATCTAGCAGCTTAATCAAGGCGTTCTTTTTGCCTGTAAATTGGGGATTGGGTTCTCGTAAAGCTAAATAAGGCAACAATGCAAACACACCGACACCAAAAGATGCAGTTGCAAATGGCCAAGCAGGTATTTTTTGCCCTCTACCATCAATAAAGAGCATCGCACTGTAAATCATCGGCCAGATGCCCATGAGGTAAAATAATGCTATTATTAGGGGGTTTATGCCTTGCCATTCAAAGATAGACAGGTCTTTGATTAGCTCGAAGTTATCGGGACGGTCTGGAGGCGCAAATACAAAAGCATAAACGACGAATCCTAGCCACAGCACCCCAAAAGCAATTTTTCTGACCATGATTTGTTGTGATTAACTGAAGGCTTCTGAGAGATAATCAGCAGCAGCAGTGACAACTGCGATCGCACTTTCGTAATCTAGGCGTGTTGGGCCTAAAACTCCTACACTCCCTAATGGGACTGCACCCCGGCGATAGGTAGAAGAGATTAAGGTACAAGTGCGAATTGGTTCTAGAGGATTTTCTGCGCCAATCCGCACCGTTACCTTTGATTTGGTGCTTTCTTCTCCCTCTGGTTCTTCAAAGATTAATCGCCATAGTTGTTCTTGTTCTTCTTCCAGCAGGTGGAGAATTGTTTGCACTTGCTGGAGTTCGGAAAATTCCGGCTGACGCAAAACTTCCGCCACACCCCGCACCATAATTTGAGTAGCAGTTGGTGCAAGAGTCCGCCGCGCTAATTCAGCGACAGAATCTTTTAAGAATTCCCCATAAAGTTGAAATTCCCGATCTAACTTACTCCAGTCTAGATTGCTGATTTCTAGAAGACTTTGCCCTCGCAAGTGGCTATTCAAGAAGTTAGAAACAATCTGCAACTCCCGATCAATTACTTCTGAGTCGGGTTTTGTTTCTGTTCTGGTTGGGGGTAAATCCATCAGCTTGGAATGGGTTTCATAACCATCCGTTACCAAAATCAGCATGATTCGTCCTGCTTCTATCTGCATTAATTGCAGATGTCGCACAACTACTGTGTGGGTTTGGGGCATGGTAATCAAGCTAATACACCCACTCAAGCTAGCTAAAATCTGTGCTGCTCCTTGTAAAAGTATTTCCATACTCCAGTCTTCCCACTGGAGACGCTGTTGTAAAGCTTGTTCTACATCTTTGGTTAAAGTATCCGTTCGCATCGTGTCCCGCAGAGAGGGTGTAATTAGCTGGTCAACATAGATGCGATAACCGGAGTCAGACGGTACTCTCCCAGCCGAGGTATGTGGTTGGTAAAGTAACCCCGATTTTTCTAGGACACCCATCACATTCCGAATTGTGGCTGAACTAACGCCCAGGTCATACTCATCGACCAAAGCTTTTGAACCCACAGGCTCTGCTGTAGCTATGTAGTGACGTACCGTTGCCCAAAGTATATGCTGTTGTCGATTTGTCAACTGGACTTGCATAAGAGTATGTTTGACTGAGAGCAAATTTTATTCAAGCTTTAAAAAAGTTTTTGAATTTGAATACTAAAAATTTAAGATTGACTAATTAAATTAGCGAAATAAATATTTAATTCTATTTTAGTAGATAACGTGAAAGTATTCAGTTGCTATTGGTCTAGCACACTTTTATGTCGAAAACTTTTAATTCCAACTGTTATTTATCTTTTTCCGTATTATTCTATAGATTGATCAAGTAAATTGTATTCTTAGATACGTATTTTTCCGGGCATGGGGCGATTTAATTCAAAATTCTTGCATCTTGCCCTCGAACGAAGTGAAGGGTCAAAATTAAAAAGCATTGAGGGACTACCTGCCTTGTCCCCACTGCTTCCCTGCTCCCCTGCTCAATACTGGGGAATAGAACTGTCAACTAGGATTGAATAAGCATCAATCCCACCCGAAATATTTTTCACATTAGTAAAACCCTGAACAACTAACCACTGGCACATTTGGGCGGAACGGATGCCATGATGACATAGCACTAAGGTTTCAGCATCAGGATTCAATATGGTGGGAATTTGATCTGACCACTGGGTAAATTCACTCAGTGGTAAATTAACAAAACCGTCAATTTTTGCGAGTGCTAATTCTTGTGGTTCACGTACATCTACTAACTGAATACTTGCATCATTATTAGCAAGACGTTGTGCGAGTTCTTCTACACTAACTTGAGTTATGGGTTGACCCGAAATATTCCCTGTCATGTCGTTTTTGTAAACAATCCTATATTATTCATGTTGACAGAAAATGTGATGACTGGGGAGTAGGGAGTGATGAGTAATGAGTAATGAGTGATGAGTGATGTTAGCGGTAGCGCGGCGTTTAGCCGGTGCTGAGTAGCGAGATAAGGGGGAGGACTCTATTACCCAATACTCCATGCCCAATTATGTAAACCTTTGTGCTAGATATGTCTACTGTAAATACACAACGTTCATTCTCTGGTTTTATTGTAGCTGGTGCGATCGCACTGGTGATTGTGGCGATCGCAGCTGGTTACTGGTTTTTTACTAAAAGTCCAGTGAGCCTGATTGCTTCTACTTCTCAATCTGGTGCGGCGATCTTCGTGTCTAAACTTGCACCTGTTACGGTGTCATTACTGGTAAATCCCGACCGATTGCAGGCTTTGGAAAGTGCTGGAGAAATATCTAAACTCAAAACCAGTTTATTGGCTCAGAGTGGTCTAGATTATCGGCAAGATATTCAACCCTGGCTAGGAAATGAAATTACACTGGCTGTCACCACCCTAGATATTGACCGCGATCCTGAAAACGGCAAGCAACCAGGGTATCTGATGGCTCTAGCGACGGAGAAGCCAGCAAAAAGTAGCGAGTTTATACAGTTGTTATTCTCCAAGCGGGTGTTAGCGGGAGCAAACCTCACAACGGAGGAATATAACGGTGCAAAGCTCATTTATGACGATGCACAACCAAAGCTAGAACCCTTAGCTAGTGCGGTGGTAGATCAGTTTGTTTTGTTTGCCAATGATGCTAGAGTGCTGCGGGATGCAATTAATAATGTCCAAGCACCTGATTTGAGTTTGACTAGTTCTCCCCAATACCAAAAAGCTATCGAACAACTGCCAAAAGGTGCTGTGGCGGTGACTTTCTTCAATCTTCCCACCTTGGCGCAATGGCAAGGGTTAGAACTACCAGAACCAATTTACGATAGTCAAATTACATCTCTGACATTAAACTCCAAAGGACTGTTAGCAGAGACTAGTTTTTTTACTACGTCGGAAGTTACGCCTCCATCCTCACCATTGTCTCAACCTGTGGGCGCGTTGCAATACATTCCCCCATCCGCAGGCTTGGTAATTTCTGGCTCTCATTTAAATAATTTAGGTGACAGCAATTTAGCCAAACTCTGGACACAAGCCAAAACAGCTATCTCTGGTTCAGGAACAGATGTGATTTCCCGCTTAGAGCAACCATTACTAGCCATCCAAAAAGCTTGGGGTATTAACTTGACACAGGATGTATTTAGCTGGGTACAAGGGGAATATGCGCTAGGACTCATACCCCGTAATGGAAAAACTTCTCCTGGCTGGATTTTTGTGGCGGAGAAACAAGACAGTTTTCCAGAAGGGATTGCGCGGTTAGATGCGATCGCCTCCTCTCAAGGACTCAACACCAATTCTCTGAGTTTGGATCAGCAAAAAGTTGTTGCTTGGACAGAATTAATTGCTGCTACTAAAAAATCTGATGCTCAAGATAGACCCGCATTCACAGTGGAAGCTAACGTTAAAGGTTTACATACAACCTTGGGAAATTATGAAGTCTTTACCTCCGACTTAGAAACCATGAATGAAGTTTTTACGAATAAAGATAATTCTTTCATGAAAAACCGTAATTTCCAAAATAGTGTTGCGGCGATTCCTGAACCAAACCAAGGATATGTGTATCTTGACTGGAATAAAAGTCACAATTTGTTAGAGCGGCAGTTACCTATTCTTAAGCTCTTGGAAGTCCTTGGTAAACCATTTTTTGACCAACTGCGATCGCTCACCTTCAGCAGTTATGGTAGTGACGCAGGAACGCTCAAAGGTGCAGCTTTTCTAGAACTTCATTCCTAGTAAGTTTATACTTAGATGAAGAAGATAAACAATTAATTCTGGAGCATGATTTAATTTTACAATTCTGTCAAAAATAACAATTGTGGCACATAGAAATGTGTCACATTTTTATGCTATTTAACCGAAATTTTTTAATTAGAATATGTATATATCTTTATTCTTATAAAAGCATATTTGGCAGGTTAATATGAAAAATTATCGCCCTTGGCTGAATTTTCGTGGCGGGTGGCTTATGGCTTTGTCTGCTGCTCTGATTGCTTCCCCCGTCATTGCAGAAATGCCAAATTTCGGTAAATTCAACTTATTACCAGGGTTTGAAGCTGCAAAAGCAAAATTTACTGGTTTTACTGGCGGTTCTTTCTCTTTGTCAACGATCAGTAACCGCGATCGCAATAGAAATATCTGTATTGGTTTTGCTGATCCTAAACCAGATCACATCATGGTTCTAGAAAAAGATTTTTCCCGTTTGAAAGTGCTGGTCAACAGTAGAGGTAACGATACTACTCTATTAATTAAGGGGCCAGACGATAAGACTATTCGCTGTGGTGATGATACTGGTAAGAGTAAGGATGCTAGTATCGACGATGAGCAATGGAAAAGTGGAGTTTATAAGATTTGGGTGGGTACATTCAAACCTGGAGTTAAGTACGATTACACTTTGACTGTGCAGGAAAAATAGGTGTTTAGGGAGTTGTCTAACAATTCTGCTTAACGAGGTAGGATGTCATCAAGTCGCAGTTGCAGATTTGGCAATATAACAGAAGCGATCGCTTCACCCAGACGGTACTGCTGCTGGTTATAATCATCACCACTCAACTGGCAAACTGTGAAAGTGGGCTGTTTGGGTCTACCAATAAAAGCAACTCCCCCCAGTCCTCGATAGTCGGCAATCCAGTATTCAGGGATGCCTAAAAGGGCATATTCTTCAAGTTTACGGGCATAATCAGTTTCCCAGTTGCTGCTAACAACCTCAACCACTAGTTTAACCGAGCGACCGAGGGTAATGATAGGTTCTTGTTCCCAAAGGGGTTCGCTGGGGAGAACAGTTTCATCCAGGACAATAATATCTGGTCTACGGGCAGTCATAGCATCAGCAAAGGGGCGAATCAGGCAAGTCCTAGGAATAAACCAAGGGAGTTGTGCGTTGGTAATGGCAATACCAATTTTGGTCGCTAGTTTACCGCTAACGGTTTCGTGGGGGCCTGTGGGTTCCATATCAACTAGTTCTCCGTCAGACAATTCGTAGCGGGGATTGTCGCGGTATTGAGCAAGAAAATCCTCGAAAGTGAGAAGCTTTGATGGTGCATGAGTCATCAGACTTTCTCCTAATTACATGGAAAAGTGGATTTTATAATTTCACTTTGACAGTGCAAGAAAAATAGGCGATTAGGGACTTGTTTAACTATTCTCCCAATCCTTCGTTCTCCAACACTTCTAATAGGTGTGGCACTAACGAAGGTAGATCCTCTTGAATCGTTGCCCAAACCCTACTCAAGTTCACTTGGAAATACTCGTGCGTGACAACATTTCGCATACCTGCCATTAAACGCCAAGGAATGAGAGGATACCGTAACTGGATTTCATGAGGTACACTCCTAATAGCTTCTCCAATCACTACGAAATCGTAGAGAACAGCTTTGACAAGCGTTTGATTTTTTTCAAATTCTTCAAAGCTTACATTACTTGTACATTGTTCAATTTCAGTAATAGATTCCACAATATCTTGAATGCGAAGTCGCCAATCTCTAGAAGGCACGAATGACATCCTTGAGTACAGGTTCTCGTAAATGTTCTCTCAAAGCATCCTGAGTTCCCAAATCTACAGAACACCCTAGAATATCTTCTAAATAATACTGCACTTGAAAAAGTTGAAACAATCCACCCGGTCGATGAAACTCCACTAAAAAGTCTACATCACTATCTGGACGAGCTTCATCCCGTGCCACTGAACCGAACAAATTAAGGGATTTTACTCCTAATTCATGTAACTTTTCTTGGTGTGCAGTTAGAATTGCCAGGACTTCATCCCGTTTCATGGTTTTTACCTCAACCAATTCCATAGTAAAAGTTTCAGCAATAGCGATTTCTAAGCCATACTTACAGCTAATAATTGCTCTGACATATCAAAGTTAGAGGTGACATTTTGGACATCATCAAGACTTTCTAGAGTATCAATTAACTTGAGGAGCGATCGCGCTTGGTCTGGTTCTGTCACTTCTATATTATTGCTGGGAATCCAACGTAATTCCACTTCAGTGACTCTCAAGCCTTGGTCTTTGAGGCTTTGGTTAAGGATTTCTAAATTGGCTATGGCGGTAAATACCTCTGCTGTCTCTTCCTCGGTCATTTCGTAAGATTCCGCACCACCTTCTAGAGATGCTTCTAACAACTGGTCTTCATCCACAACACCTGGGACTATACACACACCCTTTTGGTCAAACATCCAGCTAACACAGCCAGTTTCACCCAAGTTACCGCCATTTTTACTAAAGGCTACCCGCAAATCAGCCGCCGTGCGATTGCGATTATCGGTGAGGGCTTCGATTAAAATTGCTACACCACCAGGGCCATAACCTTCGTAGCGAATCTCTTCTAAGATGTGATTATCGCCGCTAAATGTACCTGCACCTTTAGCGATCGCTCTTTCAATATTGTCATTAGGAATACCCGCAATCTTAGCTTTATCAATAGCTGTACGTAGTTGAAAATTCCCTGCTGGGTCTGGGACACCGTTTCTCGCAGCCACGATAATTGCTCTGGATAACTGTGTAAAAGTTTTCCCCTTTTTAGCATCAACTACTGCCTTTTGGCGTTTAATATTTGCCCATTTACTATGACCTGCCATAAGCTGAAATTATTTCTGCACTCTCCAATAAACTAGGATATACATAGCTTCTGCCAAGATGCAAAGGCAAATATTAGGGACTGGGGAAAAAGATTAGCCTTAAGGGTATTGGGGTTTGTCCCCATATGGGCGTAGTCTTTTTGTAGAGAATTACGAATTAGTCTCCTATGCGGTTTTTTTCCCCTCCTCGCACATCCAAAGTAAAAAGAAGGTTGCAGTATAAGCTTCGTCGTTTGCTGTTGTTACTGCTGATAGGGATACTAGCTGTAAGCGGATGTCAGACTATACGGTCTGGAGTGGAAGCGAGTCAAGTTACACACATCACTTTTTGGCATGGGGTAAATCCGCCGGCTAACCGAGATGTATTGCAAAGATTGGTAGATAAATTTAACCAAACTCACCTCAATATTCAGGTAGAGTCGCTGTATGTGGGACAGCAAGATCAGCAAATGCCGAAGATTTTGGCGGCTGTTGTCGGTAATGCACCACCTGATTTATTGTGGTTTAACCCGACTATCACAGGTCAATTAGTAGAACTGGGTGCATTGATTTCTGTGGATGAGATGCTGTCCAAATCACCAATCAAAGACGAAATTGACCCAACTCTATATTCATCAATGGAATACCAAGGCAAACTTTGGTCAGTTCCCTTTGCTACGAATAATGTGGGCATTTTTTACCGTCCGAGTTTATTTAAAGCCGCAGGTATCAAAGCCATACCCCGCACTTGGGAGGAGTTTCGCCAAGTTGCCAAGCAATTAACTCGTGATATTAATGGTGATGGACAAATAGACCAGTATGGAATGTTTCTGCCTTTGGGGAAGGGAGAATTTACGGTGTTTACTTGGCTACCATTTATGTGGAGTGGTGGCGGTGAATTAGTGAGTGGGGATGGAAACAGTGCAGTAGGTGTGATGTTACCGGAAAATCCAGGCGCGATCGCCGCGTTGCAATTTTGGCGTAATCTAGTCCAAGATGGTTCGACAATGCTATCTGGCCCGGAACGGGGTTATGAGACAGATCCCCTACTGTCGGGAAAAGTCGCAATGCAAATCAATGGCCCTTGGAATTTAGGACAATTGCAGACAACTGACGTTGATTTTGGTGTGTTTCCGCTACCTGTTAATCAAAATCCAGCTACTAGTATTGGCGGCGAAAATCTCTTCTTTTTTAAGACAACACCAGAACGCCAAAAAGCTGCATTTAAGTTTGCTGAATATACGATGAGTGAAGAGTTTCAAACAGAAATCGCATTGGCAGCAGGTTATTTACCTATTAATTTAAAGTCCCGTGAAAGTGCAAAATATCAAGAATTTGTGCAGAGATTACCACAAGTTAAGGTATTTTTAGAACAGGCAAAATACGGGCGTAGTCGTCCTATTTTCCCTGGTTATAATCGCATCTCAGATAGCATAGGTAGAGCAGTTGAAGCTGTTGTGCTGGGTCAAAGTTCCCCTAAAGAAGCATTGCAAGCTAGTCAGCAACGTTTGGATTTAATTTTCAAATGATTATTTTGGGAATATAGAAAAGCTGGCAACAGTATTTCCACAACCAATAGAATTTATCTGTGTAAGAGCTTACTACCCGCGAATACCATTTACATAGGCAGCCGTCAAATCTTGCTGCGGTGCTGTAAAAATCTGCTCTACTGTACCATACTCGATTAATCTTCCCACTTCTGCTTGTACCCAAAACAAGGCAGCATAATCGCCAATGCGTCTAGCTTGAGCGAGGTTGTGGGTGACAATTACCACTGTGTAACGTCCTCGCAGACTAGCAATTAAATCCTCAACGACCCCACTAGAAATTGGATCAAGCGCACTACAAGGTTCATCAAATAGTAATACTTCTGGTTGCAGAACTAAAGCACGGGCAATACACAAACGCTGCTTTTGTCCGCCAGACAGAGATAAGGCAGAGGTATGAAGTCTATCCTTGACTTCTGTCCACAGTCCGACATCTTGCAGTGTATTTTCAATTAGCCAATCAAGTTTTTCGCGGTTTTTGATCCCGTGTTCTTGTAGCGGAAATGCTAGATTCTTCCAAATTGAGAAGGGGAAAGGATTGGGCTTTTGGAAGATTGTACCCACACGCCGACGTAGTGCGATCGCATCCACACTCTGATTGAGAATTTCTAAATCATTTAAGCAAATGCTTCCAGTAACTTTGGTATTAGGTATTAAATCAGTTAAGCGATTGAGACAACTCAAAAAACTGGTTTTGCCACAGCCAGAAGGCCCTACCAGTGCAGTAATCTGACCTGCCTGAATTGGTATAGTTACATCTGTAAAAGCAGCTTTTTTCCCGTAATACAAACTCAGCCGTTCGGTTTGCATTGCAGGCAGAGATAATCGAGAATTTTGTGTAAGTTGAGATTTTTTCATCAAGATGTAATTCTCCTAGCTAACCAAAATTGGGCTGTCCAAGTTGCCATACCATTGACCAGCAATAATAAAGTCAACAAGACCAAGGCAGAGGCGTAGGCGTTACCATCCCCGCCAGCTACATTCATTGATAAATCGAAAATGTGAATTGATAGCGATCGCCCAGAATCCAGTAATGACTCTGGCATTCGATCTACATAACCACTGGTAAAAATCAGTGCGGCTGTCTCGGCGATCGCTCTACCAATTCCCAGCACTAAACCCACAACGAACCCCGGTGTCGCTGCTGGTAATAGGAGTTTCCCTAATGTAGTGGTACGTGATAATCCCAAAGCCGCAGCCCCTAATCGATAATCAGCTGGAACAGCCCGAAGTCCTGCTTCTGTGGAACGAATCAATATAGGCAATACCATACAAGCTAAAGTCAAACCACCGGACAAAATCGAAAAGCCCAATCCCAACTTAATGGAGAAAAAGGCATTGCCAAATAAGCCAAAAACGATAGATGGTACTCCTGCCAACACATCCAAACTACGACGAACTAAACGCCCAAACAAACTTTCCGTGGTGGTAAATTCAGCTAATAGCACGGCAGTCCCAACACCAAGGGGAAGAGAAACCGCTATGCAAACTCCCAAAATCAGACAAGTAGAAATCAGAATTGGCGCAATTCTCCCCTCGCGCCCTGCATTTCGCGGTGCAGTTGTCAGAAATTCCCAGTCAAGCTGCCCTACACCATGCCAGAGGATATCACCTAAAATCCAGCAGAAAAAAGCGGTGACAAATAGAGCGATCGCCCAAAGGATCAGGGTAGGTAATGGAAGCTTCATGTATAAACGTTTCTCCTGCTCATAGCTTCGGCAATAGCGACTAAGATGGCGATCGCTACCATCAGCAACAAGCCACTGAAAAACAATGCTGAACGGTGATTTCCTGTGGCGTAAGCCATCTCTAAAGCGATATTGGCAGTGAGGGTGCGAACGGGGTCAAATAAGCTGGTGGGTGTTTGTACTACATTGCCACAAACCATCAATACTGCCATTGTTTCCCCAATGGCGCGTCCTGTTCCTAGAATCAAACCAGTAAGTAAACCAGATTTAGCCGCAGGTAAAACAACTCTGCTGATTGTTGCCCAACGAGAAATCCCCAAGGCGGCTGCACCCTGTAGATACTCAGTTGGGACTTCAGAAAAACTTGCCTCTGCGGTTAAAGCGATCGTCGGCAGAATCATTAATGTCAAAATGGCTATTCCTGCGAGGAGGCTAGTTCCTGGTGGTTGGAATTTACCAATCAGTGGTACAAGGACAACCAAACCCCAGAACCCGTAAACTACAGAAGGAATGCCTGCAAGTAGCTCAATTAACTGCCGATACAATCCCCCAATCAAAGGAGGTGCATAATACTGACAAAATATTGCCGAGCCAATGCCTAAAGGTGCAGCAAACAGTACAGCACCGATTGTCACTAAAAGACTCCCCCACAGCATTGGCATTAGGTTATAAAATTCTTGAACTGGATGCCACGACGGATCGCTGGCAAAACGCAACCATCCTACCTGTCGCAGTATCGGCAATGCTTCGAGTAATAAGAATGTGGTAATTAAGACAACAATAATACCTGTAATTAAACCTAATAACCGTAATATCCACAAGAGAACGATATCACTTTGAGACGGGGACAAAATCCTGTTTTTTAACAATGTCATGGACTTGTGGCGACTGTGCAAACTCGATAAATGCTTTATCTAACCCTTGTGGCTGGGTTTTAGTAACCAAATTCAGAGGGCGGGAAAGGGGAAATGTCTCATTCTGGACATTCTTTGTGGTGGCTGTGACTCCATTCAAGGGCAATAATTTGATAGGAACGCCGTTGTTGAGACTAAATTCGGCTGTACCAATCGATACATAACCAATAGAATTGGGATTACCTGCTACTGTCTTAATACCTTGCTGATTGTCTCCAATCACAACCGATGGTTTGATATCGCTATTCTTGAGTTTGAAGTAGCCAAGAAACAATTCGAGGGTAGAACGTCCTTCAGCTTTATTGACAACTGTAATTGTTGCATTTTCACCATTAATCTGTTGCCAGTTGTTAATTTTACCAGTATAAATATTGACGATTTGTTGATTTGACAGGGATTTTTCTGGATTATTTTTGTGCAAAATTATGCCAATCCCATCGCGGGCGATCGTAAAAGCTTGTAAATCTTGTTCCTCATCTTTGAGGCTACGAGACACCATACCAATATTAGCAACGCCTGTGCGAGCATCGGCAATACCGCGAGATGAACCCCCCGTTTGCACATCCACGCGCACATCAGGGTACTCTGATTCAAATCGCTTACCAATTTCTGCTGCCAACGGTGCTACTGTACTAGAACCTGTTAAAACTAGCTTTCCCTGTAACTTATCGTTTCCTTGGGCGGCTATTTTGGATGGTTGCGTACAAGATTGTAGTCCTAAGCAAATTATGAAACCAACAGTAATAAATACTAGGGTTTTGAGTTTTGTCATTGAAAAATTGCTGCTAAATTTTATTCAAAGGAGAGGAGACAACAGCCTAAATCAATGGCCTTACCACTGTTGTCTTGTCGCATGGTAGGAGCAAAGTGGTAAAGTACCGCTTTCCCATCTCGTGTCGCCTCCACAAAGCCTGCTTCCCGCAAGATTTTTAAATGGTGAGATAACAAACTCTGCTCTAGCTTCAAGACAGCATTCAGTTCTCCAACGTGTTTAGGGCCTTCCATGAGAATTTTTAGAACAGATAGACGTGTCGTATCTGCTAAAACTTTGAGTTGACGGGCGCAAAAGTCTGGAGATGATACAGTTTTTGGGTTCATCATTCACCCTTGGTATGGCTTGAATAATTATTCATATGAAAAAATTTTCAAGTTTTCCAGAGTGTATCATACTTCTTTTTCCAGATTAATAGAAATTGCATGCTAAAGTTACTAACTACTCAGGGTGCGCTTATTTTTGATGACTTAGCGATCGCACAGCTAACGCACCTTATTATTGATTTGGTGCGAAACAACTACCACAATGACAGAAGATAACGAACAAATTTCAGCACAAACTCAAAAATCTCAGAATTTTCCGTTGAGCCTAGGTCTAGTTTCTGTCATCTCATTAGCAGTGCTTAACTTAAATCACACTGAGCCGACAGTGCCTATTTTGGGATTTCATGGCCTTGTAGACATGAAAAATACTACCTTAGCTCTCAACACTAATGAAATGCAGTATTCTAAACAAGAGCTAGAGAAACTATTAGACTATTTAGTTGTTAATGATTATTGGTTTTTATCAACTCAAGATTTATATGATTTTTTCTTAACTAAATCCAAAGAAATCCCAGCTAAAAATCGCCAACAAAAGCCCATTATGATTTCTTTTGATGATGGTTATAAATCAGTACATACAAAATTATTGCCTATCTTATCGAAGCTAGAAAAAAAATATAATAAAAAAATAAAAGTTGTCTTATTTATCAATCCCGGCAATTTAGCTACACCTGGAATTAATAGTAAAACTCACTTGGGATGTCAGGAGTTAAGGGAAGGGTTACAAAAGGGTTTTTATGATATTCAATCTCACGGACTGAAGCATAAAGATTTAACTAAACTATCACGTCGAGAGTTACTCAGGGAACTTGTACAAGCCAGGACAATATTAAGGCAGTGTACACAAGATTTAGACCCAGAACAAAAGGTTGCATCTCATTTTGCCTATCCCTATGGAACTACTAATCAACAGGTAGCATTATATGTTTCTAGATATTATCTCACAGGATATTTATATAACAATGAAGTGTTAAATCACACTTGCATCAACAATTATTATCAAATTCCCCGTCTGATGGTTAATCGGCGAAAATCGCCTCAAGAACTTATACAAATGGCTGAAAAACAACATCCAATTAACAAGCAAGAGAGTGCTGAGTGCTGAGTGGGGAGTAGTAGGTCATCAAATTTGAATTGAGGGATAAGCAAGTTTGTAGTAAGGACTTTAGTCCTGATTTTTCTAAGGACTAAAGTCCTCTCTACGTTCGCGGAGCGTGTCGTAGACAGACGCTACGCGAATACTACGAACCTTCAAAACTAACGTGTAAAAATTTTCCATGTATATACATTTAACAAGGCATAGAAGGTATCTACTTGAAGTTTTACATTTTTCCATGTATATACATATATTCGGCAACTATAACCCTGAAATGTCTGGCTCATGATTCTCTACAAAGCCTTGACGAGCAAAAATTTCAATGGCTTCAGTACGAGTCAAGTTATGTTTAGCTGCTAGTTCTGCTAACTTTTCCCAAGCTGTATCTGTCAATCTAATAGACCTCAATTGCTTAGGCTCATTACCATAGTCCATCTCAAACTTACCCGAAGCACTGCGTTTGCGTCTAGGTGATTTCTGCTTAGTCCCAGAATACTGATTAGTAGACGTACTGTTTGAGAGATTTATCGTCATCAATTTGACTAGGTTGTCAATGAGGCGATCGCGCTCCATTGGTAGAATATCTTGACCATGCAGCATACTGTTAATAATCGTGAAATGTATCAATGTCCCCAGAAAGATACGTGCTGCTACTTGCGGGTCAGGTAATTGCAATTCTGGATGATCAGTAAAATACCGACTCACCAAATCCAACCCAGGCTTATCTATATTGCTGACAAAGACCCTTGCTAGAGAGGGAAAGCGTCCAGACTCCCCAATAATCAATCTCACCAAGTTTAACAACTCTTGTTCTTGATGGACTTGAGCCAAAATATGGTTTGCTAGGCGGCGTAGAACTAGCTGTGGTTCTCCTTGTAAAAATTCTGGGTCTTGGACTGCAAGATATTTTTCTTTTGCAAGTCGTTCAATTAAAGCGGTAAACAATCCCTCTTTATCTTGAAAGTAGCTGTAAACAGTTGTTTTAGAAACACCTGCGGCGGCTGTCACCCTATCCATTGATGTAGCAGCATAACCGTGTATCAAAAACTCTTGCATCGCACCAGCAAGGATAGCGTCTACTTTATCTTCTGTTTGTATCTTCTTTTTTCGCATCTTTTGGACATCGGGAGTGGAGAGTGAGGAACAAATACTGGCATCTAGTCTTTTATTTTCCCAGAAGACCCTTGACATTATTGTAATGGACAGTTTAGTTTAGTTTTAGGTAACTAAACTAAATAGTTTATTTAGCATACGAAGAAAAGAGGGCTTATGGTGCGCGATATAGCAGCTAAAAGTTCCGCATTTTTCAAACCTAGCTCTCGCCCATTCATCATACTGGCAGCAGCTACAGGTTTTGCGATCGCCGGACTTAATGGTTATAGATTTTGGCAAAGTCAAGCACAATCTTCTAGTGCTAGCGAAATTACCCAAGTCAGCCTACCGCCAGTCACAACGGTGACAGCTTTGGGTAGACTAGAGCCAAAAGGAACGGCAATTAAAGTTTCTGCACCCTCATCTAGTCAAGGGAGTCGGGTAGAGACACTATTAGTTAAAGAAGGGGATATAGTAAAAGCTGGACGGGTAATTGCAATTTTAGATAATCGCGATCGCCTACAAGCAGCATATCAAGAAGCCCAAGCGGCGGTGAAACTTGCCCAGATAAACTTAGAAAAAGTGCAGTTGGGGGCTAAAGATGGCGAAATAGTAGCCCAAAAAGCCGAAATCGCCCGCTTACAAGCACAGACAGTAGGGAGTGACAGAGAACAACAGCAAACAGTTGCTAGGTTAGAAGCCCAGTTGCAAGGTGAAACTACAGCCCAACAAGCTACTATTAAAAGATTAGAAGCAGAATTAAAAAACGCCCAAGTAGAATTTCAACGCTACCAGCAACTTTATACTGACGGGGCAATTTCCCAATCTGCATTTGACAGCAAAAGGTTAAGTGTAGATACCATTATCCAGCAGAGGAATGAAGCCAAAGCTAACCTGCAAAGAATTGATAGCACTGGACGCAGGCAAATCAGCGAAGCCAAAACCGCCTTAGCTAGAATGAATGCTACTGGCGACCAGCAAGTGAGTGCAGCAGCAGCCACCTTAGACAAAATAGCTGAAGTGCGTCCCGTAGATATAGCCGCAGCTAAAGCCGAAGTTAACCGGGCGATCGCATCTGCCAAACAAGCCCAAGCAAATCTAGCCCAAACCTATGTTAAATCTCCCCAAGAGGGTGTGATCTTTGACATTCATACCCGTGCAGGTGAAATAGTATCTAACGACGGCATCGTGGAAATTGGGCAAACTAACCAAATGTATGCAGTGGTGGAAGTTTACCAAAGCGATGTCAACAAAGTCCTACCAGGACAAAAGGTGCAGATATCAAGTAATTCTCTCCAAGGCAACTTACAAGGAACAGTAGATTGGATTGGCTGGAAGGTGCAACGACAAAACATTATCAACACTGACCCCAGTGAAAATATTGATTCCAGAGTTGTAGAAGTTCATGTACAACTAGATGAAACTTCCAGCGATAAAGCTGCAAAATTTACCAATTTGCAAATCAAGGCGGTGATTCAACTGTGATGGGATTAATTCTAGAACTCCAACGGCGTACACCCCTCGGATGGTTACAACTCAGCCATCACAAAAGTCGCTTACTTGTTGCATTAGCAGGTATTGCCTTTGCTGATGTCCTAATTTTTATGCAGCTTGGCTTTCAAAATGCCTTGTATGACAGCAACACCCGCCTCAATCGCGCCTTTTTAACAGACATCATATTAATCAGTCCCCAAAGCCGTAATATGCAGAATTTAGCTACCTTTTCCCGGCGGCGACTCTTGCAAGCTGCGGATGTACCTGGTGTAAAGTCAACACAAGGCATATATATCGGTTTAGTCACTTGGAAAAACCCCCAAACTCGCCAGAAAACTACAGTACAAGCTATTGGGTTTAATCCTGAGCAAGTAGCCCTGAATCTACCAGAAGTTAACAGTCAGCTAGATAAGATTAAACTACCAGAAAACTTTCTTTTTGACCGTGCCGCCAGAGGAGAATATGAACAGGTTTTTCAGCAAATTAATGCAGGTAAACTTGTCACCACAGAAGTAGATAAACGTACTATTAGCATTGGGGGCGTATTCAAGTTAGGAGCATCATTCGGTGCGGATGGTACTTTAGTTTCCAGTGATGAAAACTTTTTGCGTTTATTCCCCAGAAGACAAGCAGGAAGTATTAGTTTAGGCTTAATTAATATTCAACCAGGATATGACACCCAGCAGGTAGCAACAGCTTTAAAAGCGTACTTAAAAAGTGAAGATGTCAAAGTATTAACTCGTGCAGAATATATCAAATTTGAAGAAGACTACTGGAAAAAAGAAAGCCCCATTGGTTTTATTTTTAGTTTAGGTGTATCAATGGGTTTCATGGTGGGTGTCATTATTGTCTATCAAGTCCTCTCAACAGATGTTAATGCCCACATGAAAGAATACGCCACATTCAAAGCAATGGGCTATCCTAATTCTTATCTATTGGGTGTGATTTTTGAAGAGGCAATTATATTAGCAGCATTGGGTTTCATTCCCGGATTTATTGTTCCCTTGGGACTATATCAGTTAGCTGCAAATGCTACGAACTTACCAATATATATGACCGCAGTGAGAGCCATAATAGTTTTCTTTTTAACAATAATTATGTGTGCTTTCTCTGGAGCGATCGCCACTCGGAGATTGCAAGCGGCTGACCCGGCAGATATGTTTTAAACAATTCAAAATTCAAAATTCAAAATGTACACTGTGAATTCTGAGTCTGTGATTGCTATTGAAAGCTTAGATCATTACTTTGGTAGTGGTCAACTCCAAAAGCAGGTTTTATTTAATATCAACCTGGAAATTAATGCCGGGGAAATTGTGATTATGACAGGGCCTTCAGGTTCTGGGAAAACTACGTTGTTGACTTTGGTAGGTGGTTTGCGTTCTGCCCAGTCGGGTAGCTTGCGAATATTAGGTAAAGAACTTTGTGACGCTAGTAGTAAACAGTTAACTCAAGCGCGACGCAATAACGGTTATATTTTCCAAGCGCATAACCTGCATGGTAGCTTGACTGCAATTCAAAATGTCCGTATGGGTTTGGAAGTGCAAGCGAAAATTTCACCTCAAGAAATGCTGAAGCGATCGCAACATATCTTAGAAGAAGTGGGATTAGGAGAGAGACTACATTACTACCCAGATAACTTATCAGGCGGACAAAAACAACGGGTGGCGATCGCTCGTGCTTTAGTCAGTCAGCCTAAAATTGTCTTAGCTGATGAACCAACAGCAGCCCTTGATAAACAATCTGGTCGCGATGTCGTGGAACTAATGCAGAAACTAGCCAAAGAGCAAAGCTGTACCATTTTACTAGTTACCCACGACAACCGCATTTTAGATATCGCCGACCGTATTATTTACATGGAAGATGGTCATCTGGTTAGAAATGGAGTCACTGTAGGGGAGAAGGTGACAGGGGACAGGTGACAGGGGACAGGGGGAGCATCGTTACGAATTACGAATTACAAATTATTTGTTCTCGAATTATGCTCGCTGTAGCTGGTGCAAGCAAAACCCCATTACGATAATGTCCAGTCGCTAACAGAACATTACTAAACCCAGGCAATTCACCAATAACTGGTGCTGGACGACCTTCGGGACGGGGACGTAAACCTGACCAAGTGCGGATGATTTTGGCTGTAGCTAACTCTGGACAAAAGGCGATCGCTTTTTGTTTTAGTGACTCCAATAATTCTTGATTGGCTGAAATCTCATCACTATCTACAGGAAACTCTACTGTTGCACCTATCCAGTAGTCGCCGCCACCAATCGGGACAATATGCACATCACTACCGTTGATGGCTGGTTGAAAGTCAGATTTGCCTAACGGATGCCCTAGGGATACTTGCAAAGCTTGCCCCAGTACAGGACGAATATCTATTTTTTGATTTAACTGTGCTGTCAATGCAGTAGAACCCAACCCAGCCGAGATAATTATCCAATCGGCAGTGAAATTACCTGCTGTCGTTTCCACAGAGGTACATTTGCTATTCTCTGGACTGGATATACCTAAAACATTGACACCAAACTGAAAATTTACGCCTTTTTGCTGGGCTGCCTCAACTAAAGCCAAAGTCAACACCGTGGGGTCGAGTTGGCGGTCTTGGGGAGAGTAGACAGCACCAGTAACTTGGGGGTGATTAACTTGCGGACAAATATCTTTGAGTTTAGCCTTATCCCAAATTTCCAACTTCCAGCCTTGGGAGTGACGCACTTCTGCTAACTTTTCCCAGCCTTCTAAGTTTTCGTTTTCTAGACAAAGGTTGAGAATACCTTGACGGTTAAAAGGGATGGTACGCCCTGTTAATGCTTCCAGTTCAGGAATTAAAGTTTCATAACGTTGGATGCTCGTTTGTCGCAGTTGCCAAGCTTTACCCTTGATTTTATGGCTAATTATCCCCACTAAAACACCCAGTGCTGCACCTGTAGAAGCTTGTGCTGGGGGCTGTTTGTCAAATACTGTAATTTTGATTCCTGGAACTTGACTGAGTTCATAGGCGATCGCTGCCCCAACTACGCCACAACCGATAATCGCTACATCCATGATTTTTGCTTATGAGAGAGGGAATAGGGAATGGGTCATTGAGAACTGAGAAAAAATTCTCCCTTGTCTCCCCTGTCCCCTATCCCCTATCCTAGCTAGCCTCTGATTCGCTGCTGGTTTCAGGCAGCAGTTGAATGAATTTATCAATATCTGCAAAAGCAGCTTGATAATTACTTAAGGCCAGTTGAGTATTACCAGCACTAGCCGCCTGATCGATTTTAACCAAGTGACTGAGCAAATCTTTGTTAATTTGCCGGGCTGCGGATTGTTCTTTAGGGAGTAGGTTGGGTGTGATATAAGTTATGCTCAACCTAGCTTCTGTAATAGGGCCGTGGATAAAATTACCCACATTGATCCAGTCACCTTTTTGAATCAGGGTTTTCAGTTCACCTGCGCGATCGCGCACAGCTTTAATCTCAGGTGAGTGTACCTGAATTTTCTCAAGTTGAGCAGTTGTGTAAGTTGGAGGTGCAACTGTAGCAGTAGGACTGCCGCAACTAACTAGAAATGTTGCTACCAGTACGATAAGTAATGAAATAATTGAGCGTTGACGCGCCATACACTGAAATTGGTTGGTTTCTTTATGCTGATTCACAGTGTAATTCTATATCGCTGAGGTAATTTATCGTTCCTACTAGCAAATGATTTTGAAGAAAATTTTGCATATGTCTGTTGACATTCTTCCACAAAAAGCTCATTATAAACTATTTTGGTAAAAATTTTAAGTACAATTACTTAATTAAAGGCTAAAGACTAGAAGCTAGAGGCTAAAGACTGGATAATTGACTTAATCCCCATTACCCCTTATCCCCAGAGGGGGCCCCGAGTTCCCCACTCCCCACCTTTAATTCAGTCCACATCAAGGAGTGTTTTTTTCGTGAATGCAGCTGAACAGGCAACTAACCTTGAACTCGCCAGCAAGATTGCTACAGCAGTTAACTTGTTCAAATTCGAGTTTCCTGATGCCAAATCAGATTTAAACCCCTGGAAAAATGACCCAGACACCAGAGAATTAGTTGATCCAGATTCTATAGATATAGGTTTTCATTTTCCAGGTGTTAGTAAATCTTGGCGCAGTCGCAGTGTCTTAATTCAAATCCGCTTTCACCAAGACCCCATCACGAAATCACGACGAGCAATTGGCTTAGAGGTAGCAGGGTTTGACCATCGTGGTGAGGTGTGGCGACTTTCTACAGTAGAAACTTGGAGTTTTGTCGGGGAGTCTATCCCTTCTATAGAGGTTACAGAGAGACTGAAACAAGTTTGCCGCCAGATTTTAGAAGTGTTTAATAAACCAAGTGATTAGGAATTAGCAATTGGGAATTGGATTTTCTCCCTCTGCCTCCCCTGTCCCCTAACTTCTGCAATTATCATCAAAACAATAAGCTGATTGATACGTACTAGTCCGGTTACCAAACAGGGTATAACGATTGTCGCGGATTTGTTCGTAGAAGCGATCGCCTGCCCATTTTGCCCCCGGTAAAGCTCGATATGCGTCTACAAAAATGCTACCAAGGGGCAACAATCGGCCAATTTCTTCGGCTGCATTACTACCCTGCCAACGTCTATCAGGCATATTGGCATCAATTAACATCATCCCTTGTTGACAATCTTCAGATGTGATAAGCCATTGAGCAAGGGTTTGCTCATCCTGCATGGGGATATAACGAAATATTTTGCCTTGGTCTAGAGTTTCTAGTAACTGCACTAAAGTCACGCAGAGATTACAGTTGCCATCGTAAATAAAATAGTAATTCATCATTAATAACCCATCTTTTTGGTAACAATATTACGCAAAATATCTTAATATATATTAAAGCAGTAAATTTCCAGTCGATTAAGTATTATTTTATTGATAAATTCCCATAAATACTTGATTTAACAAAGTATCATCAAGCTGATTGAGAGATTGAATAAATTTTACACTGAAACCTAAAAACTTGTGGGTGAGAATGATGCCGGAAGAGAAAATCCTGAGTGTTGATCTAGCTCAAGAAGATTCCTATGGGGAAATTCTACCGCGATCGCCCCTGATTTCTAGTTACCATGCTCAATGGGAAGGGTTACGTTTTGATGTTCATCAACAGCCTATCCATGAAACTCCTGAACATATTATTCAACAACACGTTATTAGTATTAGCTTAAGGCCGCAAGTTATCCAAGCAGAGCGAATATTTAACGGACATTTTCAACAAGAGAATATAGTCAACGGAGACGTAGCAATTATTCCTGCTCATATCAATCACATATCACGCTGGCAATCGGCAGCAGAGTTTATCATCATTAGCCTAGAACCAGCTTTTTTGAGACGAATTGCTATAGAAATAGGTGATTGGCAAGAATTTGAAATCAAACCACGCTTTGCAGCACCAGATCCATTAATTCATCACATTGGGTTAGCACTCAAATCAGAACTAGAATCTCAGAGTAATGGTAGCCGTGTTTATATTGAATCTCTGACCAATACACTTTGTGTTCACCTGCTCAAACATTATTGTGCAGCTAATAAAACAAGTCTTCATTACTCTAGGGATAAAGGTCTTTCTGGCTGGAAACTCAGACAAGCAATTGCCTACATTAATGATAACCTCAACCAAGATTTAACTTTGGCAGAGATTGCGGCGGTAGTAGATATGAGTATGTACCATTTTTCGCGGCTGTTCAAACAATCAACAGGCTTTGCACCACATCAGTATGTGATGAATTGCCGAATTGAGCGATCAAAAAAACTCTTGGCTCAAAGCAATCAATCTATAGAAAAAATCTGCCAACAAGTTGGCTTTCAAAGCCAAAGTCACTTCACCAATGTCTTTCGTAGGTTAATAGGTATTACACCCAGAACATACAGAGAACAAGTGAAAATTTAAGGGGACTGGGGAGAAAAGTCCTACCTTTTAGGCACGGAGAGTCTCAATGATTGTAAAATGATACCATTCGCGATCGCTTGTTTAGTGGTACATTTAGTTTCATAAATAACCATCAAAGCTAAATTTATGGCTAAAATGACCGTTACATAGCACATTCAGCTATTTTAGCCATCCATCATTGGCATCCTTCCTGTCATAATCGCTATCTATCGCCAGGAAGTTTCGCACAACACGCTATTCGCAATAGTATCTATAGAGTGAATTCTGACAAGCCATTAGGTAGAACAATGAGTGAAAATACTCTATCAACACGTCTGTACCCCACCCGTATAGACATTCCGGCTGAAGTGCGAGTGCAAATCGTCGCTATCCTCAACCAAACTTTAGCAGCTACTTTGGACTTGAAAACTCAAAGCAAACAAGCTCACTGGAATGTCAAAGGGACTGATTTCTATCAATTACACGAATTGTTTGATGAACTAGCAGGCGAATTGGAAGAGTTTGTTGATATGGTGGCAGAAAGAGTCACAGCTTTAGGTGGATATGCTGTTGGTACAGCTCGTTCAGCTGCTCAAAATTCTATTTTGCCAGAATATCCTTTTGATATTTTGGATGGTCAAGAACACGTAGCAGCCTTAGCAGACCGCTTTGCACCTTATGCCAAGCATATCCGAGGAGCGATCGCTAAAACTGATGATTTAGGCGATGCTGATACTGCTGACCTATACACTGAAATTTCCCGCACCATTGACAAGCGGCTGTGGTTCTTAGAGGCGCATCTACAAGCATCAGCAGTTAAGGAAGGGAATGGTGTATCTGGCGTGAAAACTCAACAAAAAGCTGCGCTGAGATAAATATTTTTGGGGAATTTTTGCTGTTGTAGAGATGTTGCAATTCAACATCTCTATAGGCGTTGTTATTTCGGCAAATTATCGGAATCGTATTGAATAGTATCCTTTTGGTAAGTACGCCACTTTTCAGTGCGTACTTTTCATTTTGTATGGATGTATCTTACTATTTAGATAGTTCAAATTCAGACAAAAAACTTTAGTAATTTAAAAGATAAAAGTTAGATAAATTTCCCATAAAAATAAAATTTTTTCATTGCCTAGTCTCTAATTTAAAAGTGAGGTAAATTCATGTCTCCAAATACAATTAACTATCTAGTTCATGGTCGCAGCGATCGCGGTCATAGTCAAACTGGTTGGCTTGATAGTTCCCATACATTTTCCTTCAGCAGTTTCTATGATCCCAATCGGATGGGATTCCGTACCTTACGAGTGATTAATGATGACCGCATTGCACCGGGTGCGGGATTTCCTACCCACGGTCATCGTGACATGGAAATTCTCACCTATGTGCTATCAGGTGCAGTAGAGCATAAAGATAGTTTGGGTACAGGTTCAGTCATTCGTCCTGGCGATGTGCAAATAATGAGTGCTGGTACTGGTATTCAGCATAGTGAATTTAATCACTCCCAAACTGAGCCACTACACCTGCTGCAAATCTGGATTTTACCTGATCAGCAAGGACTCTCACCTAGATATGAGCAAAAAGCTTTTTCCGCAGAAGAAAAACGCGGTCAACTCCGCTTAGTTGCGGCTAAAGATGGACGTGATGGTGCTGTAACTATTCACCAAAATGTGGATATCTACTCGTCTGTTTTAGAACCTGGTGATGTGGTCAATTATCACGTCAAACCAAATCGTTATGTTTGGTTACAAATTGCTCAAGGTGTCGCCACTTTGCATGGGGAAGAATTGAGAGCCGGGGATGGCGTACAAATTAATGGCGAAGAACAGTTAGAGATTGGTACTAACATTAGTACAGAATTGTTACTGTTCGATTTAGCTTGAAATCGATGTAATAATACGCAGATCAATGAAGTACAGCATCTAAAAGTGATTAGATAATGACAGTAACTGTAATCTATTTTCTGCGCCTTCCCTGTGGGACGCTCCGCGAATGCGCCTCCCCAAGTTTCGAGCCTAGGCTTCCTCGGCTCGAACTTCTCTGTGGGTAAACTTTCCACCCACCATTCAGCACCGCACTGGAACTTGTAAAAACTCCCGCACGCGCCGCAGGTAAGTCCCTGCATCCTCCAACATCGGAAAATGCGCGGTATTAGGAATCATGAAAAACTCTACCTTTTCATTTAATGCTGCTGCTTGTCGCCCCATTTGAGCCGGAATAATTTTGTCATACTCCCCGGAAATTAGTAGAGTCGGCACTTGTAACTTAGCAAACTCATGCGGCATTAATTCCGCCTGTGCCTTGCTTACCGAAGTAAAAATAGTACCTAAAGCAGTATCATAATCAGCGTCGAGAAAATCTTGTAAAAAAGCCTGACGCTCATATTTTGGGATTGGACGATGCAAAAACCTCGCCATAAACATCCTGTCAACAAATGGTATTTTTCCTAACCAATTGGGACGGAATTTAACTACATAACCCCCAAATTTATGGAAGGATGTAAAGGCTTTTTCGTCATACTCAAAAATCCCACTACAAGTTAAAATGCCTTTTTCGACTCGTTGGGGATAAAGATTAAAAAACAAGGCCGCAACAGAAGCACCCATTGAATGAGCATTAATATAAACACGCTGGAGGTGCAATTCATCTAATAAAACTGCCAAATCTTCAGCATATTCTTCTAACTCATAACTTAGCTCTTGAATTGCCTGAAATTTTTCTTGGCTTGACTGTGATTCAGCAACAGACTCACTGGCTTGGACAACCGTTGGTTTACCCTGAGAACGCCCAAATCCACGCATATCATAGAGTAGACAATCAAACTGGTCTACTAAAGCATTCGCTGTACTTTTCCAGTACCTAGCAGAACCAGCCCAACCATGAATGAATACCATCACAGGCTTTGCCAAATTATCAGATGGCTGTTTCACCCACTCGTAATAATGCTCAACGCCACGAACATTTACATAAGGCATTTTTCAAGAGTCCATAGTCAAAATAATTCGTAATACTCTCAAAGCGAGTATTACGAATTAGTAATTATGCTGATTCTGGTTTGGGTAATGAAGATGGATGTACTATGAGTTCAGCTGTTGAACGCTTCTCAACCATTTCTCGTGTGACAGTGCAGCGAGTTACATCTTTACGGGATGGTAACTCGTACATCACATCTAGCATGAGTTCCTCTACAATACCGCGTAAAGCTCTCGCACCAGTTTTTCGCCGATAGGCTTCTTGCGCGATCGCTCTTAAGGCATCTTGTTTAAAATCTAGTTGGACGTTATCCATCTTCAGCAGTTTTTGGTACTGCTTGACTAAGGCACTGCGTGGTTGGGTGAGAATTGCCATTAAAGCTTCTTCATCTAGGGGATCTACCACCGCTACCATTGGTACTCGTCCGATAAATTCGGGAATCATGCCAAATTTGACTAAATCATCTGGTTCGAGATGACGAAGTACATCTGCTGCCCGCTTTTCTTTTGTTTGCACCTCTCCGGGTTGCACAAAGCCTATGGCCTTTTTGCCGCCTCTTTGCTCTACAACCTTTTCTAAGCCTACGAAAGCTCCGCCACAAACAAATAGAATATTACTGGTATCGATTTGGATACAGTCTTGATAAGGGTGCTTGCGTCCGCCTTGGGGTGGAACATTGGCAATTGTGCCTTCCAACATCTTGAGTAAGGCTTGCTGCACACCTTCGCCGGAAACGTCGCGGGTAATCGAGGGGTTTTCACTCTTACGAGCGATTTTATCGATTTCGTCGATGTAGATAATGCCTCGCTGCGCTTCTTCAACATCCAAATCAGCCACTTGCAGTAGTCGTAGTAGGATATTTTCGACATCTTCCCCTACATACCCTGCTTCTGTCAGAGTGGTGGCATCAGCAACTGCAAAGGGGACATCTAAAATTTTGGCGAGGCTTTGGGCTAAGAGAGTTTTGCCACAACCAGTCGGGCCAATTAAGAGAATATTGGATTTTTGCAGTTCTACAGCATCATCAGCACCATTTTTGCCACTGCCTTTAGCTTGTAATATCGCCAGCCGCTTGTAGTGATTGTAAACGGCAACTGATAAAACTTTCTTGGCTTCATCCTGACCTATGACGTGTTCGTCTAGGTATTTTTTTATCTCTGTAGGTTTGGGTATTTGGCTCAAGGAGAGACTGGACGAACGGGTGCGACGTTTTTGAGGTGGTTCTGATTTTGGTGCTGGTTGCGCCGCCGCCCCATTAGTATCTAGTAACTCTTCATCTAGTATTTCATTACACAAGTCAACGCATTCATCGCAGATGTAGACTCCCGGGCCTGCGATCAACTTACGCACCTGCTCTTGAGACTTGCCACAAAACGAACATTTTAAATGGGAGTCGTACTTAGACATACCAGCCTCTTATTTGACAATGGTGACATTTTCCCCTGCGGTGGGAAGATTTTGTCTGGAGATGACTTGATCGATCAAACCGTAGTTTTTTGCTTCTTCTGCCGACATAAAGAAGTCGCGGTCAGTGTCTGTTTCAATTCTTTCTAAGGGTTGACCAGTGTGTTGAGCCAATAACTGATTCAACATACCCTTAATATAAAGAATTTCTCTGGCTTGGATTTCTATGTCAATTGCTTGACCTTGTGCGCCACCTAGGGGTTGGTGAATCATGATGCGGGAATCAGGTAGAGACATACGTTTACCCTGAGTTCCGGCTGTTAGCAAGAATGCCCCCATGCTTGCGGCTAATCCAAAACATATGGTAACAACATCGGGACGGATCTGCTGAATTGTATCATAGATTGCCATGCCTGCGTAGACAGCACCGCCAGGAGAGTTAATGTAAAGTTGTATGTCTTTTTCTGAATCTTCAGCATCTAAGAACAACAACTGGGCAACAATTGTGTTAGCTACGGCATCATCGATGGGTGTTCCCAGAAATATAATTCGCTCTCGCAGTAGACGGGAGTAGATGTCAAAAGCCCTTTCTCCCATGCCCGATTGTTCCACGACCATAGGCACAATATTGCTAATACCATGCAAATTGGAGTAAATTCCTCCGATTTGACTTAAACTGCTGATTGGGTAGTTTGCCGACTGCGATACAAGCATAGGAGAACTTTTAAAGATAGGTTGATTACAGATATTGTGCTAGCGATCGCTGCTAGATATGAAATAGAGTAAATTTTGATTTTACCTATGTGTATTATGCCTCATCTATATTCTTCTCGTGTAGCAGGGTATCAGGCAAGTAAGATCACAAATCTTGTTATTTATTGGGAATGGGGCATAGGGCAGAGAAAAATAGGTCTATTTACTCAATTCCTCATTTAGCATTTATAACCCAGTCTTTGTCGGTTGTGCGAAGGGTTGTCACCCCTGACAAGTCGAGGTTTTTCATTAATAAATGAGTGATGTGTGTAAAACCAAGCCACAAATCATCATTTTCCTAACTCTTATACCCCTACACCCCTACACCCCTACACTCCTGATTCTGTTGTAGATTCTGATGTTTCTGCCTCAGTCTCAGGTTCAGTTGTTTCTGTAGCTTCCTCTGCGTTGGACAATGAACCTTCCGGTACAAGTTCCACTGTAGAATGGTCTAACAGCCAATCCATAATTTTTTCGGTTAACATTTCGTTTTCTACTACAGAGCGCAGTCTGTCTTCGTCAATCTCTTCTTCTGCATACTGCTCTAATAGTTCTGTAACTCTGGCTTCGATTTCTTCGGGAGTTAGTGAAATTGACTCGCGTTTAGAGACTTCTTGTAAAGCTACAGACCGCTTGAGGCGTTCGATGGCTTCATCGCGCGATCGCTCCCGTAACTGCGGAATGATATCTTCGGTAAATAACTTCCTCACATCTAAACCCTGCTGCGACAGCTTAATTGCTGTTTGTGTCAGCATTGTGTCGATTTCTTGGTCGATCAGGGTTTCGGGTAAATCGACTTCTACGTGCTTAACTAATTCGTTTACCAGGGCTTCTTGCTTATTTGCTTTGGTTTTTTCCTCTGCTTCTTTTTGATATCGCTCATCTAAAGACGCACGCAAGGCTTCTAAGGTGTCGAAGTCGCTGACTTCTTGGGCGAAGTCATCATCTAGTTGTGGGAGTTCTTTTTCTTTGAGTTCTTTGAGTGTGATCGTAAAAATTGCTGGTTTCCCGGCTAATTCTTGGTTGACATAGGGGTCTGGGAATTGCGCCGACACTTCTCTGGTTTCTCCAGGATTCATCCCCATCATGCCAGAAACAAAACCAGGAATAAATTTATCTTCTTCTAACTCTACTTGAAAATCACTAGCTTCGCCGCCAGGAATTGGTTCTGGTTCGACTTCTGGGTCTGCATCTTCAGGTTTGGCGATGACACCTTGAAAATCTACTACAGCTACATCACCCATTTGGGCTGCACGGCCTTCTACGGGAATTAATGTGGCCATTTGCTGACGTTCTTTTTCTAGAACCTCGTCTACCCGATTGGAGTCATGCTTAATTTCTTCAGCTTTAGCTTCCAGCCCTGTGTACTGCGCTATGTTAACTTCTGGTTTGACATCAACTGCCGCCGTAAAGATCAGGGGTTTTCCTGGTTCGTAGTTATTGATTAAATCATCAAAAGAAGAGCGCAAACGGGGTTGACCAATTGCTTCGATGGATTCTTGTTTTACCGCTTTTTCAATCCCATCTTGGATTAATTCTTCCAGTGCGGCAGCTTTTATGCGAGTATTGCCCAATTGCTGTAACAATATGTGCCTAGGTACTTTGCCTTTACGAAACCCAGGAATATTGATGGTTTTGGCTAAGTTTCTTATAACCTGTTCGTAAGTTTGCTGAGTGCTTTCTGGTGTAATCTCTATTTCCAGCCCAATTTGGCTAGCGGGAAGTTTTTCCTGGGTAACTTTCATGCTTCGTCTCTAAATTTTCTGGTGTTTGTGACTCCAAGTACACACAAGATGCGATTTACCGCTTCTGGATTTGATGTCTCTTGGGTAGAATGGGAGGTATCTACAAGGCATATTTCCTGCCTTTCAGTAGAGATCCAGTGTACTGCCAATGGCAAAAGACTGGACACTTTACCGCTATAACTTTACTGGAGGAAATTACCCACAGACTTTGTTTAAGCTACTATAGATTTTCTGCTTTAGAGCAGGTCATTGTACAATGTACTTAATTTTTTGATTTTAGTGGGAAATTTCAGCCAGAAATACAGTAAACTTTACTATTAACTTATGTCATGTAATTGAAACAATATTTTTATCTGTCAAAAATATTCAGTGAGATAAAAAAATAATTTAACCTCTGTTACTGCTATTTAATCCTCGATCTTACCAAAAGATAGATTATCCATAACCTCTTAGAAGGAGGAAATCAGTTTGTCAAAGTTGTATCGTGTAGCTATTTTGGGAGCAACTGGTGCTGTAGGCACAGAATTGCTGGAATTGCTGGCAAGCCGGAATTTTCCAGTAGCGGATTTAAAATTATTGGCATCAGCTAGAAGTGTGGGGCGATCGCTCCCGTTTAAAGGCGAAAATATCCCAGTAGAGCTAGTAAGCGATCGCGCTTTGGAAAATGTTGATATAGTCCTAGCTAGTGCTGGTGGTTCGACATCCAAAGCTTGGGCAAAAGTCGCAGTGGAAAAAGGCGCAGTTGTCATCGATAACTCTAGTGCTTTCCGTATGCACCCGGAAGTTCCCCTAGTAGTCCCAGAAGTCAACCCCCAAGCCGCCGCCAACCACAAAGGGATTATTGCAAACCCTAACTGCACCACGATTTTGATGACCTTGGCAGTTTGGCCTTTACATCAAATCAAACCCGTGCAGCGTATCATCGCCGCTACCTATCAATCTGCTAGCGGTGCAGGCGCGAAAGCAATGGAAGAAGTCAAAATCCAAAGTAGTGCCATTCTCCAAGGAGAATCACCAGTTGCGGAAGTTTTACCCTACCCATTAGCATTTAACTTATTTCCCCATAACTCCCCTATGACAGATTCGGGATATTGTGAGGAAGAAATGAAAATGGTCAACGAAACCCGCAAAATTTTTGACGCACAACAAATTAGAATTTCTGCCACCTGTGTACGGGTTCCCGTATTGCGGGCGCATTCGGAAGCAATTAATCTAGAGTTCGCTGAACCATTTCCCCCAGAAGCAGCCAGGGAAATCTTAAGTCACGCTCCTGGAGTAAAATTAGTAGAAGACTGGGGCAAAAATTATTTTCCCATGCCTATAGAAGCCAGTGGTCGAGATGAAGTGTTAGTCGGGAGAATTCGTCAAGACATTTCTCATCCCTGTGGCTTGGAACTGTGGCTATGTGGCGACCAAATTCGCAAAGGTGCGGCATTGAATGCAGTCCAAATTGCGGAGTTGTTAGTAGAGAAAAACTTACTCCAACCAGCTAAGGCATATGTTTCTTAGGGGTGTAAGGGAGTAGGGGTTTAGGAGAGAAAAACTAGTACCCATTATTCAACACCGCTTAAACGCCGCGCTACGGCTAACAGCACTATAAATCTTGTAAACAACTCATAAATAGGTTATTACAATAAAAACCACCAAGACACAAAAATATAAAAAGGTAGTTAGGAGTAAAAAAGGGTGGGAGATTTTGGTAGAGTTTTAACCGCTATGATTACACCGTTCAAAGCGGACGGTAGTGTAAACTATGCTGTAGCGGCAGAACTAGCAGCGCATTTAGCTGATAACGGTACAGATACATTGGTGGTGTGTGGTACAACTGGGGAATCTCCTACTTTGAGTTGGGATGAAGAATACCAGTTGTTTGTGGAAGTTTTGCAAGCAGTAGCAGGCAAAGCTAAAGTAATCGCTGGCTGTGGATCTAATTCCACCAAAGAAGCGATCGCAGCGACACAAAAAGCAGCTAAAATAGGTGTACATGGTACTTTACAAGTTGTACCTTACTACAACAAACCGCCACAGGCAGGACTGTACCAGCATTTTCAGGCGATCGCCCAAGCGTGTCCCGATTCACCGATATTGTTGTACAATATTCCCGGCCGTACTGGTCAAAATCTCTCTCCAGAGACAGTTGTACAGTTAGCTGAAATTGAGAATATAGTAGGCATTAAAGAAGCTAGTGGCAATCTCGACCAAGCCAGTGAAATCCGCAGGTTGACACCAAGAGAGTTTCGGATTTACGCTGGAGATGATTCGTTAACCCTGCCCTTGTTAGCGATCGGGGCTAAGGGTGTTGTAAGTGTAGCCTCTCATCTGGTAGGCAACCAAATCCAACAGATGATTCAAGCTTTTGATGCAGGTCAAGTGGAAATTGCTAGTAAAATTCATCTACGATGTTTCCCATTGTTTAAAGCATTATTTCTCTCTACAAATCCTATCCCTATTAAACAGGCACTAAAACTTCAAGGTTGGGAGGTTGGCACGACTCGTCTGCCATTATGCGACACTGACCCTAGTGTTAGTGAAAAATTAGCAGTAGTCATGAAAAAACTCGAATTAATGTAATCATAATTATCATTATTGCGGTCTTTGCTAATTATTACTATTTGTCAAAACTGTATATCGATTAAATCGGCATAATTGTGACTAAATTTCTATGGCAACGCCTGTTGAAAAATTTAATAAATATAGAATGAATTATTCAATGTAAATTCCTTTTTATTGAATCAAAAATTACATATTTAATGAAAATTTGGCTGCTGACAAACAGCAGGCTCATTGTTGTCATTCATACAAGATTAATAAGTTTGAATTTATTAACCCTAAAACAACAAACAACCTCAGGAGAAAATGGTTAAAAACGAATCTACCCCTACCCTAAAAATTATTCCATTGGGCGGTTTACATGAAATTGGTAAAAATACCTGCGTTTTTGAATACGATGATGAAATCGTCTTATTAGATGCAGGATTGGCTTTCCCCACCGAGGCGATGCACGGAGTGAATATAGTTCTCCCAGATACTACCTATCTGCGGGAAAATCGCCACAAAATTAAAGGCATGATCGTAACTCATGGTCATGAAGATCATATCGGGGGGATTGCTTTCCACCTCAAACAATTTGACATTCCTGTAATTCATGGGCCAAGACTCGCCATGGCCATGTTAGAGGGGAAATTAGAAGAAGCTGGTGTGCGCGATCGCACAGAATTAAGAACAGTCCTTCCCCGTGATGTGGTAAGAATTGGCAAACACTTCTTTGCAGAATACATCCGCAACACCCACTCCATTGCTGATAGCTTCACCGTCGCTATTCACACTCCCTTGGGTGTCGTGATTCACACCGGGGATTTTAAAATTGACCACACCCCTGTTGATGGTGAGAAATTTGACTTGCAACGCCTGGCAGAACACGGCGAAAAAGGTGTACTTTGTCTGTTAAGCGATTCGACTAACTCCGAAGTACCGGGATTCACCCCTTCGGAAGCGGCGGTTTTTCCTAACCTGGATCGAGTCTTCGGTCAAGCAACTGGTCGATTATTTGTCACTACCTTTGCTTCGAGCGTGCATCGCATCAACATGATTTTGCAACTGGCTAGAAAGCATAATCGTGTGGTGACAGTGGTCGGGCGTTCCATGCTGAATCTAATTGCCCACGCCCGTAATCTGGGTTATATCAAGTGTGAAGATAAACTGTTTCAACCCTTACATACAGTTCGCGGTCTTCCCGATGAAAATGTGCTGATTCTCACTACAGGTTCTCAAGGTGAGACAATGGCAGCCATGACCCGGATTGCTAACAAAGAACACCCCCACATTAAAATTCGTCAGGGAGACACAGTTGTTTTCTCTGCCAACCCCATTCCTGGCAATACCATTGCTGTTGTCAACACCATCGATAAGTTGATGATTCAGGGAGCAAAAGTTGTCTATGGAAGAGATCAAGGTATTCACGTTTCTGGCCACGGTTGTCAGGAAGAACAAAAGCTGATGATTGCCTTAACTCGACCCAAGTTCTTTGTGCCATTCCACGGTGAACATCGGATGCTGGTGAAACACTCCCAAACAGCGCAGAAGATGGGTATACCAGAAGAGAACATGGTGATTATTCAGAATGGGGATGTGATCGAACTAACAGAAGACTCCATTCGTGTAGCAGGGAAAGTACCATCGGGTATCGAATTGGTGGATACTACAAGCTCTGGTATGGTCAGTGCTAAAGTTCTCCAAGAAAGGCAACGCATGGCAGAAGAAGGAATTGTGACTATTGCTGCCGCTATTGATTGGCAAGGTAAATTAATGGCCAAGCCAGAAGTTCACCTACGAGGTGTGGTGACAAGTGTAGACCGATCCCTCGTGCAGAAATGGGTACAACAGCGCATTGAAGAAATTCTCAATGTGCGTTGGTCAGAGTTTGTCACTGGAGATGGCGAGAAACCGGATGTAGACTGGGGTGGATTGCAAGGTACTTTGGAGCGTGAATTGCACCGTTCTATTCGACGGGAATTACAATGTCAGCCTTCTGTAACTTTGTTGATGCAAATCCCAGATGAGCCACCCGTGAAGGTTGCTGACGGTAGAAGACGACGAACTCGGACTGCGGCTCAAGTAGCTTCTTAGAGAGTGCTGAGTGCTGAGTAATGAGTAATGAGTAGTAAGTAGTGAGTAGTGAGTGCTGCGTTGGTAAACAAGTAAAAGCTTACGCAAAGGCGGACACTTGCATGGGTGGGTTTCCCTACCTGTACGCGGAGCGTGTCATAGACAGACGCTCCGCGTACCCTTCGGGGTGAATCCTACGGATACGCTACGCGTTCACGCAGAGAGTATCTGAGGGTCTTGGCACTTTTTTGTGAAGTTTCTGCGGTTGAGTATCTCAAATTACTGCCAAGAGAAAGAAGTCGAAATTTTGTAGAAATGGTAATTTTAGGATCTATGCTTTTAGCAACTAAATAATCTGTCATTTTTATGAGTCGTTCCGCTTGCCTTATTTTTAACCCGGTGGCTGGACAGGGTAATCCAGAGTTGGAATTGGCACAAATTCGGGCAATATTAGAACCGGAAATTACTTTAGATATTTACTTGACAACAGAAGAGATTGGCGGCGATGAGTTAGCAAAGGCGGCAATCCAGCAGGGAGTAGATTTAATTATTGCTTCTGGAGGGGATGGGACTTTATCGGCGGCGGCTTTGGCTGTGGCGGGTACTGATATTCCCTTCGGGATTATTTCACGGGGAACGGCTAACGCTTTTGCCGCAGCTTTAGGAATACCTGATGCTATTGATGTGGCTTGTCGGATAATTTTACAAGGCATCACCCGTGATATAGACATTGCCTATTGTAATGATCTGCCGATGATTCTATTAGCAGGGATTGGTTTCGAGGCAGAAACTGTGGAAATGGCAGACAGGGATGCTAAAAAACGCTTTGGGATGATGGCGTATGTCCTCGCCGGTATTCAACAGCTAAGAGAGTTAGAAATCTTTGATGTCGAGATTGAAACTGAAGACAAAATTATTAAAACTAGTGCTTCGGCGGTAACGGTGGCTAATGCAGCACCCCCAACTTCAGTGTTAGCACAGGGGCCGGCTGGGATTATTTATGATGATGGGTTACTAGATTTGACAATTGTAGCTCCTAATAACAAAGCAGGAGCGATCGCAGCTACCTATCATTTGTTTCAAACCGCCTCTGCTGGAAATGCCGCCGAACGAGATGATATTGGCTATTTACGAGCTAAACAATTTAAAATCACGACTGTTCCGCCACAAAAGGTAGTGGTTGACGGTGAAGTAGCCGGCACAACGCCAATTGAAATTAAATGTGTTCCCGCAGCTTTAAAGGTATTTGTCCCATCAATACCCGAAGAGAAACTACTAGAGAAACTGGAAGGGCTGCCGAATTTGCAGATTGAAATGAAAGAGTGAGGGAGTGGTAAGTGGAAAATGGAGATTAGAGGTTCAAACTTTAGTTTAAAAATGTGAGATTGATCATTATAAACATAAATATTTGAGTTCTGAACTAAAATGTCCTCATTTAGAACCGAAATATTCTCACGCAGAACTAGAGTATTTTCATTTCAAACAGGAATATTCTTATCTAGACATAGAATGTTTTCATTTCAAACAAGAATATTCTCGCTTAGAACTAAGATATTCTTATTTAGAACTAAAACATTCTCGTTCAAACCTCTCTGATTCCCACTCCCCATCACTAAAAAGGAGTAAATTCAATTGAAACTCGTCCACGATCCTCCAATAGCTAAGAAAATCCGGAAGATGCAGCAACGGGTACGTTGGCAAGACTCGTTAATTTTAGAACGGAAGATTGATCAAACTCGTCTATGTCTGGAGGATGGACAAGCTGATGAGAGGGAATTCTCTTTTTTAGTCGTGGGTGATAGTGGTTCTGGTAAACATAAGGGACACAACCCCCAACGAGAGGTAGCAGAATTGATGTTACCCCATCATCAGGAATGTCGTTTTTTGCTACACACAGGAGATGTAATTTATTTGGTAGGGTCGAGTGAATATTATCACCAAAATTTTATTCAACCTTACCGAGAATTACTTGTGGGTGGGGAGCATCCTAAAAAGGTTGCTTACGACGATATGGTGTTTAAGTTACCAGTCCTCCCCGTTCCTGGTAATCATGATTACTATGAGTTACCGCTATTGTTGAGTTTGCTATCGGTGTCAACTTTACCGATGCGATACATATTGCGATCGCGCTTAGATATAGATATTGGTTTGCATGGTTCAGGGGTTGGGAATGCTTACGCTAAGGCTTTTCTCGACTATCTCCAAAGGTTTCGCCTACCAGGAGAATTACCCCACCATTTAGATCAACACTACACCGCTACCACCGACACAGGCCGCGCTCTTGCCTATAAACCAGGATATTTCACCCGCTTACCTAATCGATATTACACTTTTCGCTATGGTGGGATTGATTTTTTTGCCCTTGACTCCAACACATTTAATCAGCCGCAGCCTTTACCAAAAACCAAAAAAGGTGATAGCGATCGCCAAATATTAGCTAGTCGTCAGCAAGATTTAGAACGGGAGAAGATGCAAATTATTGAATCTTCCGCGAAATTAAACGCCGATAACCCTAACGAAGCGGAACAATTAGATGATTTTCACTATAAATTATCCCAAATTGAGGAAATTATTGTTGATATCGACAAGCAGCTAAACACTGATCAAGCACCGCAGACTGACACCGAACAATTAGACTGGCTCAAACAGAGATTAATTGCATCTTGGCATAACTCAGAAGTGCGAGGAAGGGTAATTTACTTTCATCACCCACCGTATGTAACAGAGGCGACAAAATGGCAACAGGCGCAGACTTTGGTAATTCGCAGCCGTCTGCGTGGGGTACTAGATGCAGTGGCTAAAGAAATAGGTGCGCTCAATCAAGGGCGACCTTTGGTAGATTTAGTCTTAAATGGTCATGCCCATTGCTTAGAATACCTAAAAACTCTAGATACTGGACACGCTGATGCTAATATAAACTGGCTCGTTTGTGGCGGTAGTGGTTATAGTTTGCGTCGTCAGCGTACTGAGGGAGCAGATTTAAGTGAAACTTGGGGAAATGAAGAAAGATTAATAGCGCGATCGCATCTTTTTCTTGGTCGTAATGGACAAGGTTCACATAAACGCCGCCCTTATTCTTGTGTGCGAATTGATGTCAAAGGCGATGAGCGACCCCAGTTTATTGTTCGTCCTTTAGTAGCAGAATGGTATCAGCGTCAATGGCATAATTATGAGCTAACACCATTAATTCTTTAATATTTTTTCAGTAAATTCACTTAAGAAAACAGTAAATCTCGGCAACAAGCCCAAGCATATCTGCAAATGATTAATCAAGCCTGTAGAGACGGTGCGATGCAGCGTCTCTACTTTGTTTTACACCAGAGATAAGGAATAGACCTGACCATCAATTAATAGTCTGGTAATACCCTTGGCTTGTAAATGGGTGCGAGCCTTATGCAGCATCTTACTATCAGGGACTTTAATCACGCGATCGCGTTTGGTAGAAAAACGCTTGGCAACTCGGTGATTATCAAACACAGGTAGAGTTCTTTGCTGGTTTTCCAGGCTGGGAATTTGTCCTAAATCACCAAAATCCTTGAGTGGTCTGGTAATTAATTCCGAGGAGCGGTCAATTACCAAATAGCAAGTTTTGGGTAAAGCTGCTACCGATAATGGTAAGACCTGAACGGGTATTTCTCCCATTCTACGTCTGCTTACAAGAGGTCTTGGCTGTTCAAAATACTCTTCGTCCTCCTCGTAATCGTCTTCATCTTCTAAATCGTCTTCTAAATCCTCCTCATCATCCAAATCTTCAGACTCGTCTAATAAATCTTCTCCCAGCATTCTGGCAATAGCAGTTACGTCAGATTTGTCATCCTCTAATAAAGGAATGGGAATACTGGTGATTTCCTGCGGTTGTTCTACTGGAATTTCTAATTGCTTGACGATTGGTTGCTTGGGCTTTGGTTTGACCTCTGCTTCTGTGACAGCGCGTTTCCGTACTCTTCTGACAGGGTGGATTTGCTTGTCTTCCTCTTCTTGGTCTGGTGACGCTACTGGCTGTTCTACCTGCCTTGGTTGCTCAACTTCAGGAGATTTTAAACGTGGTTTCTCCTGACTTTTAGCTGGTACTTCTGGCTCTGGTTGAACAAAAGCAGGTACTTGTTCATAACTGACTTGCGCTCTACCTTCAGGAGTCCTCGCCGCACGTTTTAATGAAACGAGGTATTCGTACTCATCTTCTGGCAAGGTACTTTTTAGCAGGCGGCTAATTGTGGAGTTACTCACGTCATAGCGTTCTGCTAAAGTTGAGGTTGTTTCCGCAGTCTCTCGATATAGTTTGAGAATTTCTTGTTTGTCAGGATTTGTTAATTTTCTCACGGTAGACACCAATGTTTTCTATGCTCGTTTTCTTGTGCGCTCCCGCCTAGTCCGGCTTAATGATGCGTCATATTCTAGGGCTGCGCCCATACCAAATAACACTCCACTAAACACCCAAAACACTTCTAAGATTTCTCCACTTTGATAATTTGGACCCTGGGCGTATTTAAACCACATATCTGCAATGTAGAGCGAAAACGCGGCCGCTGCAATCATTCTCCAGGATTGGGCAACGCGCCCCCCCCAAAAAGCTAATAGCAGAATGGTAGCGATAATTAACAGCAGTACATCGCTAACTATGTAAAACCAGTTCAAAACCACTACTAGCAATTCTTCTGAGTTGGTTGCTTGCTGCATAGAAATCCACCATGCCAACAAACTACCAAAGACTCCAATTGCTAATACAATGAGCCATTGCCATTTTTCTAAATTAATTCGTCTAGCAGCTACTGCTAAAATCATGCCTACGCCTAGGGATATATAACTTAATACAAAAAACACGTCGCCAATAGACGCATCCGGTTCATCTTTTAAAACTATTTCCGTGTACCCAAAAAATATCCCTCCTAGGACATAAGAAATCATACCTATGGCAATGGCTAGCCAGACATTTCGACTACTAACAATCTGTTGACTACGCCAATTCCTTAAGCATAAAATCCCAGCACCCAGATAAGCTAACGCTTCAAAAATATTTGTACCAATTACGTACCACTCGGCACGGGTTTCTACACCATCAGATCCAGGAACTTTGGCACTGAATAATAAAAAGTATAGCAGTGCCAGCACACCCCAGCCAATGCTAGCCAAAACTATTTTCTGGGTAGTAAACAGGGATTTGCTCAGGGGCGGTGAATTTTTGTAAGAACTATTCATAGGATTTAACTAAATGCACTCTGGTAAAATTTTGATCTGCAAGATTTTCTATATGCACAATTGGAAGCGAATAGCAACTATCCATAGTTACTTGTTTTGCAACAAGTTCTATGCTAATGCCACAGTTTACTTAGTGAAGATTGATTTAGCCAGGATATAAATAGCGATCGCTCTCCTTCTGGCATATCCTGTAAGTGATTGGCTACTTGATGGGCAAAATTGGCATTACCAAAATAAGTTTTCCCTAGTTTATGTAGTTCTTGTAAGAAACAAACTACATGATTTTCTTTCCAGGGAGGAAGTTTCGCAGATTCTAGGGGGTTATTAGCTACCAAGTATTTCACAGCCTCAATAGAACTAGTCTCAGGAAACTGCTGCTGTTTCAGGACTTCCGCAATATCTTTTTCAAATAATGAAGCTTGCTTTGTCCCCAAGAAGTCTTCAATATCCATGTGAACGGCTTGCAACAGCAAAATACTAGCCTGGATAAAAGTGCCGTTTTTGCTATGTCCGCCAGTATCATTATCTATTTGGTCTAAGCGTACCTTACCCCAAACGCTAAAGCGTTCCGGTTCTTCCAACAAGACGCAAGCCTTACCCCGATGATCGGTTAATTCTCTCCACAAAGTTCTTGCTTCTTCTTCTTGTCCAGCTTTGAACACACTAATCAAGCGAAAAGTCTGCCCCTGGTAATGGAGAATCGGCACTTGCTGATCCTTTTTTGGGTGCTGAATGCTTGATATTTCAACATCCTGCCGTTTCAAAATAAACATGGCACTAGCAAATAACTCCTTACAGGGGCTTTGTAGATATGCGATTTATAATCTGATTTGGCAACATCGCCAATAGTGCGATTACTTACGTGGTGTAGGTGATCGCCATCAACACGCAAATAACTTCTAGCTAATTAATAGCCGCTTCGTTGCGTTTTTAGTCTAAATTGACTAACTTGCGCCTAGAATCTTAGCCCTACCAGCCGTAAATCTGCAATTTTTTAATTGCTTATTAGTAGAGGTAACGATATAATCGTCTATATGGCTCTCAAAAAAGCCTGAGTATTCACTTGGGCGCGTAACTCAGTTGGATAGAGTATCCGCCTTCTAAGCGGACTGTCGCAGGTTCGAGCCCTGCCGCGCCTGTTGCCAGTAAATATGAACCTTCAAACACTGTAAAGTAGTTTCGTAGTCCTGTATCAAAAGGGTTCATTGTAAAAAAGTAAGAATATGTTGAGCAGTGATTTTTGGCTGTTCTAAATGGGGTATATGACCACAATTCGCAATCCAAATTAACTGACTGTGAGGAATGGCACGTTTAAATCTTTTCGCATCTTCAGTTCCTAAAATTTTGTCACTATCACCCCATAAAATCAAAGTTGGTTGCTGAATTTCTACCAGTTTTTTAAATCGAAAAGCACTATAACCGCCACTTTTTGTAAAATTAATTAAAGCCGACGACCAATTTGTCATTTCTAGATGTAATGCACCGCAGCATAGAGCATCAACTGAAGCTAAAGTGATATCTTTATAAGCAGCACGAGAAACGCGATCGCGTACTTTCAGACTCCGCAAAAAATTAGTAGCCCAGGCATCCAAGGGCGGAAACATCAATTTAGTTAACGGTGAACCCCCCTTCAACCCAGCACTGTCAATTAACACTAACTTTTTGACAACTTCTGGGTAAGTGAGAGTAAAATCAATCGCCGCCGCGCCTCCCATCGATGCACCCACTAAAATCACTGGTTGGTTAATCAGGGTTTTCCAGAAATAATACAGGTGGGTTTTAATAGCAATAGGGTTAAATAATATGCCTGAAAGTCTGTCTGTAAATCCAAACCCTAATAAATCCACTGCCCAAGTTTCATTTTCTTGCGCTAGCAATGGTAAAAGCCGCCGAAATTCTAAAACAGAACTATCGAAGCCATGAATTAATAATATTGGTGTACCACCACTACCTTGACGTACATAAGTTGTGGTTATGGGTAGATTAATTAAGGGCGTAGCGATCGCGTGAGTTTGAATACTTTGAGCAAAAGCGATCGAGCTAGGTTCTGTCAGTTGTTCAACGGTAGTAGGTAAGAAACTAGGAAACATCGTCAATAGTCAATAATAAAGAGTATCTTAAGCAGATTACCTGAACTTTGGTAGCGATCGCACAGGTGACATTAGCCCGTTCATGAGATTATAGTCAAGCAGAAATCAAACCTCCTCAGACCTTTGACATTTAAATTCTGCAACGCTAGAAAAATATCTCCTTTGTCAAAAAAGGGACAAAGACTCGTAAAATTAATATTACTTATTACTGATTAGGAGCTAATGCCATGCCAATGGCTGTTGGCGTTATTGAGACTTTGGGTTTTCCGGCTGTGCTGGCAGCAGCAGATGCAATGGTTAAATCTGCCGCAGTTACCCTGGTGTATTATGGTCAAGCGGAAAGCGCACGCTTGTTAGTTGCTGTTAGGGGTCATGTTTCTGAAGTCCAAACAGCAGTTGCAGCTGGGATTGAAGCTGGTGAACAAGCTTACGGTGGTGAAGTAATCACCCATTACATCATTCCTAATCCCCCGGAAAACGTGGAAACTATTTTACCCATCCACTTCACCCAAGAATCTGAGCCTTTCCAAATGTTCTAAGCAATTTCATCAGCATAGTTTGTAGCAAAACTGCGTACAATTCACTGATAAACCCACGACCTCATACTTTTATTCATACAGGAGATTACTAATGTCACTACAGGCAGTTGGAGCGTTAGAAACTAAGGGTTTTCCTGCTGTATTAGCCGCAGCAGACGCAATGGTCAAAGCTGGCCGAGTTACCCTAGTTGGGTATATCAGAGTAGGTAGCGCGCGTTTTACCGTCAATATTCGGGGAGATGTTTCTGAAGTTAAAACTGCGATGGCGGCTGGGGTGGAAGCTGTAGAAAAAGTTCATGGTGGAACTCTAGAATCTTGGGTAATTATTCCCCGTCCCCATGAAAACGTTGAAGCCGTGCTGCCAATTGGCTACACCGAAGCAGTTCAACAATATCGGGACTCTGTAGAAAACCCTATCGTCCGAGCATCTAACAGACGTTAGAGCAACTTTACAGGATGAGTATAGAGTAGCAGGGGAGCAGGGGAGACTTAAATCAGTCAACAGTTATCAAGTGACTGATAACTGATAACTAATAACTGTTGATGCCCAATGCCCCGCACCGCAATTTAAAACCTGAGTTAAAGATTTTATTGCCTTAACTGGGCAAAAGATTTCTACATTAAAATGAGCCTGATAGTCTACGCACAAGAAATATTACAAAATTTTCTAATTTTCAAAGGAAAGTTCGTCAGATGAAACTTTTACGGTGCAAACAGCGTCTTTGGGGAGGTAAATTCCAGTAAATCCTCCAAATAATCGTAAAATGTCATTTTTTACCCCCCCCTTTTCCAGAAAGGCGCATCTTCTACTTTTTATGTCTTTTTACAGAAAGTATACAAAACTTTAACTTGAATTAAATACAGGGAAATGCTTGATGTACCGTAATTTCCGGTACTTACCAACTAACGATCAAGATAGTTCTGAGTAAATTCCTGCATAAAGTTAGTGAATTTAGACGTAATAACAATGGAATCGCTGAAAAGTCTTCATCAAGATGAAGGACTCACAAGCAAGTGCTAGCTAATCATTTGAGTGGGATGAAAGGGGGTTGTGATGCAAACTTTAAAACAGGGTTTCGAGGAGCGCAATCTCGCTATGGTAACGGAAGCAGAAAAACTAGCGCAATTTTGGCACAAGCGGCTAGCTGCGGAGTGTCCAGAACAAAGTGTCGCTGCTAGAGAAAGCATTGTTCTCTGGCTGTTAGGTCGTGATTTACAACGGTTTGATCTGCTCAACCCCAAGGAACTTGGCATTGCTAAACAAGCGATGGAATATCGCTGGAAGATTTTAATTCAACGCTACTTAGGGATAGGACGAGAACGCGCCTATCGCCACCTGATCACTCGCTTAGGGAGTGTAGCGACATTACGGAATAAAATTCAAGTCTGGATTTCCCTCAGTCGCGATCGCCAGCGTAGTGTGATGGATGTCTTGCAAGAAGTGTTGCAAGAACTGCTGCAAAACGATAATTATATGCAGCAACAAATGGCCTATATTGCCGAAATTACCCTAGATAAACGCCTTAAAGATACTTTATTATTTGCCACAACAGAAGAATATTGTTTACGACCAGTACGTAATCAACCATTGTTGGTGTATCGTTTTGTCAACTATCTCCGCCGTTCTCAACGTGGTGGTTTAACCCAAGTACCTGGTAGTGACTTAGTACGGCTAGTTTCTGAAGAAGTGTTAACCGATGACAGCGATAATCGAGTTAACTTGGTAGATAATCAGGCGATCGCAGAATATCAAGAAGCACAGCAAATAGAAGAACAACAGGCACTCCGGCAAACAGTCCAACAAGAATTTGCCAATTATTTACAAGAAAACTTAGGTAACGAAGCAGTAGACTGGCTAAAACTCTACCTCCAAGGCAAATCCCAAGATGAAATAGCCAAGAGACTAAACAAGCCCATCAAAGAAATCTACCGACTGCGCGAAAAAATTAGCTATCACGCTGTCCGTGTTTTTGCCCTCAAAGATAAACCAGAACTCGTAAATAATTGGTTATCAATTTCCTTACAAGAAAATAATTTAGGTTTAACCACAAGCCAATGGCAGCAACTTGATCAAAAGTTAACTCCCATAGGTAAGCAAATCTTAGATTTAAGGAAAGCTGGGAACTCTATAGAAGCCGTAGCCGAACAATTGCAACTCAAACCCCATCAAGTTATGGGTGAATGGACAAAAGTCTATCTAGCGGCGCAAGCTATCAGAACTCAAGAGTGAGTGGTGAGTGGTGAGTGGTGAGTGCTGTTAGCGGTAGCGCGGCGTTGAGCAGCCTGCTGAGTAGTGTTAGCGGTAACGCGGCGTTTAGCCGATGCTGAGTGGTGTTAGCGGTAGCGTGGCGTTTAGCCGGTGGTGAGTGGTGAGTGGTGACTGCTGAATGCTTAAAAAATTCTACCTTGTCTACCTTGTCTCTCCTACCCTCTTCCCCCACTTGGTAGTTAATTTTACTTTAAACAATTTAACAAGTATATTTATTTACTGCTAACTAGCTAAGAGCAACATAGAATATTAAAAAAACACCAAACCAGCAAACCTATGTGGTCTCCAGAGGGTAAAGCAGCTGATACCGGAGTAAGTAGACAGGAAATGCTACACACAACTCCCAGTATTTGGGAGCAAGAACCAGAACGTGAACAAATATTTGAACTGATTGATAGCCTATTATCCTTTGAAGCTTGTCTATACCACCAAATACTGCCTTTAAGGTTAGAAAAAAAGCAACTATTGCTAGGTATGGTTCATCCACAGGATAGCGGGGCTTTAGATTATGTGAATCGCATTGTGTCCTATGTCAATTACACAATGATGACCCAGGACATTCCCATCGAAACTCACCGCAGCATCCTCTCAGTCTATCTCAGCTACAAAAATACATTTACCCCGGACAACCAACCGACAGAAGAAGCAAACACCAACACTAATTTAGAACAGCATCCCCATCACAAAACTGCGGGAATTGATATTACACCCCCATCCTTAGAAAACAAATATTTCGCAAATACTCATCAACCTTCTGAAAAAAACATAAATAGTTCTGCTCAAACTCCCAGCGTTACGCCTTCTGTTAAAAATCAGCCAGAAGAAAATGTGAGTTTCAACGATGTGACTGTTTTGCAGTTGCACCCTCCAGAAGTATTCACCTCTATAGAATCACTGGCAAGTTTACCACCTAAGAAATTACTAGAAGAATTACTAGCGCGAGTCTTAAGCGGAGGGATTGGCCGCCTGTATTTAGAAAGACAACCTTATCAAGGAAGAATTATCTGGAGCGATAACGGTATCTTGCAATCAGTCTTAGAAGATATACCTTTATCTATTTTTCAAGGGGTACTGAATGAATTGAAGCGTTTTGTGGCTTTGCCTGTAACCAGACACGCAGAACCAAGGCAAATAGAAAAAGAATGCTTATATCAACAAACGCGTGTGTTATTACGCATTCGAGTAATGCCAGGAAGCTATGGCGAAGAAGCTACATTACAAGTTTTACGAGGAGCGGCTTTAAAATTCTATCAACAGCAACAGTTAGTTTATCTCAGCCAAGATGTTATAGGAATTTCTCAACAACTCAGCCATAAATTACACGAATTAAACCAACGACTCTTGCTCAATTCAGTCCTCAAACCAGAAGAATCAGAAGCCATTGCAGCTCTGACCCGATTAATGGAAAATTTAGACCAACAAATCAAAATACTGACAGCAAATAAACATCTGCCAATTTGAAACTCCTCGCTCGGAAGGAGTCAATCTGCAACTATGTTGTTGTTTCTTAGGGGTTTTCAGCCAGCCCCCCCATAAAGTGTCAGTAAAACCTCTGATTGCGATTTTCTATCCAATTGTTATGTTGTAATGACAATACAGACTATCTTTTTAACAAGTTCTAGTTACAATTATTACAAACTTTCTGCCTTCATCTGTAGCCAGATTGTGGCTTTAAGACTTAAAAATAGCTAGCTTTATTTTCCATTCCCAAATTTATTTTTAGTAGATATTTCATGCAGACCGAGGTTTTTAGTGAAATCTTCCCTTTGTTGAGTACAGCCAATCCACAAACCCTAGAGTGGCTGCTCAATGTTGCCATTGAACACGAATACCCAGTCGGAAGAGCGGTTTTAATGGAAGATGCTTGGGGTAACGCAGTTTACTTTGTAGTTTCTGGCTGGGTGAAAGTCAGACGTACCTGTGGAGAAGATTCTGTAGCTTTAGCGATTTTGGGTAAGGGCGATTTTTTTGGGGAAATGGCAATTTTGGATGAATCTCCCCGTTCAACAGATGTTATTGCCCTTTCTACCGTAAAATTGCTCAGTATTTCCAGAGAACGCTTTATTCAAATACTGTTTAAAGATCCCCAGTTACATCATCGGATGTTGCAATTAATGGTGCGGCGATTGCGACAAATTAACCAACGGTTACAAATTAGGTCTTCACCACCTGCCGTCAAACTGGCTCATACGTTGGTAAGTTTAGGGGAAAGCTATGGCTATGAATCCGAAACTGGTAAGGAAATTTTGAATATTCCTTTTAAGGATTTAGCTGAAGTGACAGAAATTGGTGTGGAAGAAACGACTAAAATTATGGAAAAACTACACGAAAAAGGTTGGATAGAAATTGACCATACTAACAATATTGTGTATCTTATCAACTTCAAACAGTTGGTGAATTTAGCTGGTAAAGTCTAATAATTGCTAGTTCTTAAGCATTGATTCATCAAGTAAATATAAAATTTTTATTAATTATTAATGCAAATAACCCACAAAGAATTTAATGTTTACTTTATAAATAACCTCTGAAGAAGCAGTGTTTTGTTAAGCTAAGTCAGGTGGGCGAGTCCTTAGTTCCGATATGGCAAGCATTAGTGAGCTTAATCTGGGTTAATTTTCGCCAGGTTGGCTCTATTGTAGTAAATGGCGTTGCTGCATACTTAAGTGCTGAGTCTAACGTTGTTAACTATTGACTATTGACCATGAACTATTAACTATTAACTATGGACTGACTTTTGACTGAGAACTTATCACTCTTAACTACAGATGACTGAAGCAACAGCACCTCGTATCGATATTGACGTCCAGGAAACCGTGCCGACGATTTATTATCAGGTGGCAATGCCACAACCAGAAACGCATCTATTTGAGGTTAGTTTACAAATTGTAAACAATACATCATCAATTCTTGACTTAAAAATGCCGGTATGGACACCAGGATCATACTTGGTGCGGGAGTATGCCAAAAATCTACAAGATTTTGCAGTTTTTGCAGGAGACAAGCCTTTAAGTTGGCGTAAGATTAGCAAAAATCACTGGCAGATCAACACAAATAATGTATCACAAGCAACTATAAGTTACCGTATTTTTGCAAATGAGCTATCGGTAAGAACCAATCATTTAGATGCTACCCACGGCTATTTTAATGGTGCAGCCCTGTTTTTGAGACTGCTGGGATGCGATGATCGACCAATCCGTATTACTGTCATACCACCGTATCCCCAATGGCAAGTAACTACTGCTTTACCAACAATCGGTGAGCAGTCTAATACTTTCTATGCTGCCGATTTTGATACCTTGGTGGATAGCCCTTTTGAAGTAGGTGAGCATCAGCTGTATCACTTTGATGTGTTAGGAAAACCTCACGAACTAGCAATTTGGGGACAGGGCAATTTTCAAGTACAGCCACTAATTAGCGATATTCAAAAAATTATCCAAGTGGAAGCCCAGATGTTTGGCGGCTTGCCTTACGATCGCTACATCTTTTTGCTGCATTTATTTGCTCAAGCCTATGGAGGTTTGGAGCATAAAAATTGTTGCTCTTTGATTTATCAACGGTTTGGATTTCGCACTCAGGATAAATATGAACGCTTTATCCAATTACTAGCACACGAGTTCTTCCACTTATGGAACGTCAAGCGCATTCGCCCCAAAGCCTTAGAGGTGTTTAATTACGACCAGGAAAGCTATACACCGTCTTTGTGGTTTTGTGAGGGGACGACTAGTTACTATGACTTGTTAATTCCTTTAAGGGCAGGAATTTATGATGCTAAATCGTATCTAAATTATTGGAGTAAGGAGATTACTAGGTTTTTGACGACACCAGGGCGGAAAGTACAATCCCTGGCTGAGTCGAGTTTTGATGCTTGGATTAAACTCTATCGTCCAGATGCTAATAGTGGCAATTCTCAAATCTCCTACTATTTGAAGGGAGAAATGGTGTCTTTGTTACTAGATTTGTTAATTAGAGCGCGGCATCGCAATCAGCATTCTCTGGATGATGTGATGCGACGAATGTGGCATGAATTTGGGCAACCAGAAATTGGCTACACACCACAACAGTTGCAGGCAGTTATTGAGTCTGTAGCAGAAGTAAATTTGGCGGAGTTCTTTGAGTGCTACATTGATGGTACGGAAGAATTACCATTTAATCAATACCTAGAACCTTTCGGATTATATTTGGTGACAGAGAAGGAGGAAGAGCCTTATTTGGGAATCAAAGTACATACCGACAATGGTAGAGAAATGATTAAATTTGTGGAAGCTGGTTCTCCTGCCCAATTAGCAGGAATTGATGCAGGTGATGAGTTGCTAGCGATCGCAGGTATCAAGGTGACATCTCATCAATTGAGCGATCGCCTCAAAGATTATCAGCCACATGATCCCATTCAGATCACAATTTTTCATCAAGATGAACTGCGGACTTTATCTGTCACTCTTGGACAACCACGTCCTATGAAGTATCAGGTACTAGCAATAAAAGACCCCAACTCTATACAGCAAGAAAATTTTGCTGGTTGGTTAGGTATGTCGCTATCTACAATTGGTTAATCGAGATTTTAATTCAGTCAGTCTCTTATTAACTCAGAGGCTGACTGGAAATTATTTTTTATACTCAGTTCTGGCAAACCAATTATGATTTTCAGTAGTAGAATTATTTAATTAGTATATTTATTAATTTGTACTATATTTGTACCCAACCAATTAGTATATTCATTTAACTATCTAACTAATACGAGTTACAACATAGTCACGAGTACGGGAATCAAGAGGCTTGGTAAAAATTTTTTTAGTGATACCAAATTCCACCAAATGTCCAACGCGATATTCATTCAGGTGAAAGAAGGCTGTAAAATCAGATATCCGGGTGACTTGTGATAAATTGTGGCTAATAACCACTATTGTTAGTTCAGAGCGTAAACGTAAACTTTGGATCAAGCTCTCCACCTTCATACTAGCGATGGGATCAAGACCAAAACACGGCTCATCCATTAAAATAACTTTTGGCTTAACAGCTAAAGCACGGGCAATACAAAGTCTTTGTTGTTGACCTCCAGAAAGGTCTAAAGCAGACTTATGTAGTTTATTTTTTAACTCATCCCACAGATCAGCATCTTTGAGTGCTGATTCGACAATACCATCTATCTCTAATTTGGGACGCCATCCCACTATTTTGATCCCATAGGCAACATTATCATAAACACTCATGGGAAATAGATTCGGTTTGGAAAAAACTATACTCACTTGTCGGCGTAATCGATTTAAATTGACTCGACGTTCATAAATATTTTGATTAAAAAATTCCACTCTACCTTCAACTCTTACTTCTTTTTCTGCTTCGTTCATCCGATTGAGAGATTTCAAGAAGGTAGATTTGCCACAACCACTAGGGCCAATAATTGCAGTGACTTTACTCTGGTAAATATCCATTGACACACTTTCTAGTATTTTTTGGGTGTCGTAATAAAAACTGAAGTTTTTGACTCTGATGGCTGGAATTAATTTATTCATGCTGGTAAACCCGGTGTAATAAAGAATGATTCAACACAGCAAAAAACTAAAAGTGATGCTGTTTCACTATTTATGTAGCTAATATTGATTTTGCATAGCTCTGTCACAAGGGAATTAGCATTTACGCTGGGTTGAATGTAGTTTTTAACATACAGATATGTATATTAAAATCCTGTTCTTTAATCTAGAAAACCTGCTATTACTTCAGTATGCTAAAATCAAGCAAGTAACAAACTAACTAAATTTTTAGACTCATTCATCAGTTGCATTGACAATCACATTGTATTCATTATTTTCAATCATTATCTGAATTATCTTATACTTAGAGACAGTTATGAGGAAATATATTAATGTTATTGCCTGCAACCCATTTTCTTAAGCAAAATTACTGAATAATTTTAAAGCTGGTATCTGAAAAGCATGAAAATTACTTAAATGGGGTCAATCTGATAGTATCAACTCACTCCATAACCTACTACCGACGTGAAGTCAAAATTCACAAAGCTTATAGAATAGGCTTTTTACTTATTTAGTAGCTTGCTTCCTACCAGGGCTATAGTAGCTCTATTTATGCCGTACTGTACTACATACAACTATCTGGAGATTTATCTCAGTATTAATATTACAAAATATATAATTGCTCTACGAGAATATAAATTAAAAACATTGATAAACTGTTACCTAAATATATGCAGAAATTCATCAAAACTTTGTAATTTAGTATTGACAGAATAAATATGAAAAATGAGATTTATCATCATCAAGTTATCCAGAGATATCTGCATTAATAAGATGCTAAAAGCTAATAAACTCTTAAATTTAAAGTTTTTAAGCTCATTAAACCTTAATTAACCCATTGAGTATATAATTTCTCATAGTCTGACAAATCCACTTTGATGGTTGAAGAGACGTGATAAATCGCCGTCTTCTAAGAAACGCCTTTTTGTTAAAAAATTGCCATGATTAAATGTCAAAGCCTGTTTCACTTCTCTAGCCCTAAGCTCAGGCTTGCCTAATTTTTGCTGTGTCAATGAAATAGCCTTTTAGCCAAAACGCCCGGAAACATAGTCACGGGTACGAGAATCGAGGGGGTTACTAAAAATTTGAGTTGTAACACCAAATTCGACCATTTGACCAATACGACTTTCATCTGTACTAAAGAAAGCAGTAAAATCAGAGACGCGAGTTGCTTGCTGCATATTGTGGGTGACAATAGCAATTGTTAGTTCAGAACGCAAGCTGTGAATTAATTCTTCAACTTTCATCGTAGCGATGGGGTCAAGAGCAGAACAAGGCTCATCCATCAAGAGAACTTTTGGCTTGATGGCTAAAGCACGAGCAATACAAAGTCGTTGTTGTTGACCTCCAGAAAGCCCTAAAGCTGATTGGTCTAGCTTATCTTTAACTTCGCTCCAGAGTGCAGCCCCTTTGAGGGCAGATTCCACAATTTCATCTAATTCTGCTTGCGGTAGCCTGCCTGATATTCTCACACCATAAGCAACATTTTCATAGATGCTCATCGGAAAAGGATTTGGTCTTTGAAACACCATCCCAATTTGGCGGCGGAGTCTATTAATATTGATGCGAGGATCATAAATATTTTGACCGAAAAATTCTACTCTTCCTTCTACTTTGACTGGCCCTTCTAATTCACTAATTCGATTTAGGGTTTTGATAAAGGTAGATTTACCACAACCACTAGGGCCAATAATTGCAGTTACTTGATTCTGGTAAATATCCATTGACACACCTTCAATTGCCTTTGAGGTGTTGTAGTAAAAGCTGAGACTTTTAACTTTAATGGCTGGACTTAATTGATTCATGATGTTAGGGGATGTCACGTCGCTTCGCTCCGAATTCAAAATTAACAATACCCATAAATAAATTTAGGGGCTTGTATTCTTCTTTTTTTAGGTCAGATTTTACGTCATGCTTGAAGTATCAGAGCTAGGATATCTGTATCCTAATGTGAAAATTTTTAGCTTTCTACTTCATCTTTTGCTTACTGGTAACTAAGCGAGAAATGAGGCTAACACACACAACTAAGCTGAGTAAGATGATAGAAGTTGTCCAGACTAGTTGATTTCTTTCGGGATCGGGATCGTTGTAGAGGTTAAAGATTAATACTGGTAGGGAAGCTGTAGGGCTAAGTAATCCGGCTGACCAATCTAGACTAAATAAGGCGGTAAAAATTAGGGGTGCTGTTTCTCCAGCTGCGCGAGCTACAGCGAGTAGAATACCTGTAGTGATGGCGGGTATGGCAGCTGTTATAACTATGCGAAAAGTAGTTTGGAAGCGTGTTCCTCCTAACGCAGCAGAGGCCAGACGTTGATCTATGGGAATAAGTTTTAAGGCTTCTTCTGTGGTGAGGACGATGATAGGCAGCATGATTGTTGCTAAGGCAAAACCACCTGCGATCGCACTAAATTTTTTAGTCAATAACACTATAACCCCATAAGCGAATATACCCACCACAATAGAAGGAACACCAGTGAGAATACTAGTAATAAAGCGTACAAATTTAGCAGTGATATTAGTTTGACCAAATTCTGCTAGAAATATGCCTGTTAATAAGCCTATGGGAATGCTTAATAAAGAACCAATCAGCACAACTGTGATTGTGCCTAAAATGGCATTACCAAATCCGTTATCAATTACTGATTTGACAAATAATTCTGTTTTTATGCCGCCGATTCCTCTAGTAATAATTTCCCACAAAATCGAGATTAAAGGAATTAGTGCCAAACCTGATAAGGCAAAGGACATCACATTCATTAAATAGGTGAAAAATAGCCTTCTTGTTGGTAATGGATTATATAATTCTGCTGCTAAAAATTTATCTACTTCAGATTGTTGATAATCATTCATTTTTACTAATTCACTTAATATATTATTTATTTTTTATTACCAAACCACTGCACTAGTAACCTAGCACCAATATTTACAGTTAAAGTCAAACCAAATAAAATTAAACCCAAATAACTTAAAACTCCAATGTGTAATCCTGGATTGGCTTCAGCAAATTCATTAGCTAAGACAGAAGGAATTGTATAAGCTGGATCGAGTAAAGATAAACTTATTTGGGCAGAATTACCAATTACCATAGTTACAGCCATTGTTTCACCCAAGGCTCGTCCTAAAGCCAGCATAGATGCACTGACAATTCCAGAAAATCCAGCAGGTAAAAGCACTCGAAATATAGTTTCCCAACGGGTACTACCCAAAGCCATAGATGCAGTGCGTAATTCTTTTGGTATGGCTATTAATACGTCACGAGTAATTGCTGCCATTGTAGGCAAAATCATAATAGCTAAAATAATCCCTGCTGTGAGCATATTTGTGCCTACAGGGAAATCTGATTTAAATATTGGTATCCAACCCAAGTTATTAGCTAACCACTGTTGTAGGGGTTCAATCACAGGAATGAACGTAAAAATGCCCCACAAACCAATGATGACACTAGGGATAGCAGCGATTAATTCTACAATAAATGCTAATGTTGTTTGGGCGGATGGTGGTAAGAATTTCTCACTGGTTACTAGAGCAATTGCTATGCCTACAGGAAAAGCTAAAAAAATAGCGATCGCACTACTTACTAAAGTTCCATAAATATAAGGTAAAGCTCCAAAATTTTCATTACTTACATCCCAATCTTGACCCCATAAAAACCCTATACCGAATTCCCCAATAGCAGGTTTAGCTTCTTGGAAAATAATCCAAGTCATCACAAAAAATACTGCAACTGTGATGGCAGAAAATATATATACTAGCCAAGTGAAGCTTTGGTCAAACCAAGAATTTGTCCCATCATTAGCCGTTAATTCAAAATTTACTTTGTCTGATGTTAATTGTATTGGAGAATTATTTTCTTTATCAGAAAAATTGGACATATAAATAATAAATTTGAAAAATGATTGAGTACATTTTATATTCATGATGGTGGACAAATAGCCCAACATCATGAAATAACCAGAGTCAAGAGATAAATTATGGTTTAACAGTGCTATTGACTGTTTGTAATACTCGGTTTGCTATCTCAGCAGGAATTCTGGTGTAGTTGAGGTCATCATTAAGTTGTTGACCATCTCTCAATACCCAATTAATCCATTTTTTAACGGACTCAGATTTAGCAGCATTAGGATACTGTTTGTAAACCATCATCCAGGTGAGACCAACAATGGGATAACCTTGTCCTGGATCTCCTACAAATACACGATAATTGTCTGGAAAACTTACCGATGATAAAGCGGCGTTTGCAGTTTGTAAAGAAGGTGAGACAAACTCCCCTCTCTTGTTCTGTAGTTGCGCTGAATTTAGTTTGTTGGCAACAGCATAGGAATATTCAACATAACCAATAGAACCGGGAGTACGAGACACCAAAGCCGCTACACCTGGATTACCTTTACCTTTGAGAACATTTTGCAAAGTCCATTTGGGGGCAGTATTAGCTCCAATTCTGCCTCGGAAATAACCATTAATGCTGCTTAAATGGTTAGTGAAAATGAAAGTTGTACCACTACTATCAGCACGAACTACAAATCTGATTGGTTGATTTGGTAAGTTGACACCAGGATTGTCAGCTTTGATTTTTGCGTCACCCCAATTGGTGATTTGACCAGAAAAAATTGCCGGTAATGTAGCGCGGGATAATCTCAGATTGTTAACGCCAGGAACATTATAAACAACAGAAACTGCACCCCCAGCTGTAGGAACTAGGATGACACCATTCTTGACTTTAGCTATTTCATCATCTTTCATGGCAGCATCACTACCACCAAAGTCAACAGTTCCAGCAATGGTTTGACGAATACCACCACCACTACCAATCCCTTGGTAGTTAATTTTCAACTCTGGATGCTTCTTTCTAACTTCACGAGCATACCTTTCATATAATGGAGCGGGAAAAGTTGCGCCTGCACCATTGAGAGTCTGAGCTTGAGCGGTGGCTGTAAAAATAGGAGTAACTGCAACAGCAGATGCTAAGACTGCGGTGCTAAATATACGTTGAAAAACAGTGGTTGAAAAAACCATATTACCTCATGATTTAAGAACTATTTGCTGCTTGAATTAAACCCTTTACAAGGGTACATTTTTTGCTTTTAATCCAGGTTAAGAAAAGCTAAACGAATGTTTAAAATGTGTTTAAGTCTAGCTTATAGACAATATATTTTATTGGTGATTAATGGAAATTTTTATGTAATATCCGAATAATCTGCAATCAATATATTTTGTGATTTATTTTCATGAGAATAAATCACAACTCATCGTCAGTCTATTGGATGGGTGAAAACGATGAAGCATAGAAACCCCAATTTCTTAAACTGGGGTTTCTATGCTCTAAATAATGACTGAAGATTGCTATATATTTTCAGGAAAAATTCTTTTTCGTGTTACTAAGCACTGGATATGATTAATGGAGATAAACACAGCATAAAACTTCACGAATAATATGATTTTTTTGTAGTTATAAAGAAATATTTAGTAAATTTTCGATGAATTAAATATAATAATTTCCTAATAATTATAGTAGCAATTGATAAAACGAATAGTTATGCTTTAAAGCATCAAGTTAAGGGTTAATATCAATTTGATAAACATTAACTCTTGACGCGCACAGCAAGGGCGCATAGCTATGCACATCTAAGAGGATGTTTGAAAAGCCTTCTCCTCGGTAACAAAATCTCTTAGATCCCCCTAAATCCCCATTTTTAAGTGGAACTTTTAGAGGTTTCCCCCTTTTTTTACAGGGAGCTAGAGGAGATCACAGCAAAATATTTTTCAAACACGCTCTAACAATGTATGGGCATTAGTTAAAATGAAAGTATTAGTCGCAATTAAATGAATTTGTAATTAAGTCTTGGAACGGAGATTGAGACTCGGAAACGCTAGTATAAAGTAAAACTGGCAGTGTCTATATCACCAGACTAACTGCCAGGAATACACGGTATATTCTTGCCATGTTTGATCGGGGTAGTGCTTATTTATAGGAAATAATGCCTATCCGCCACTAAGGATAACTGAATTACTGCTACTAAGGGTTAAGGAAAGTTAACCAGAGAATTAATTTATAGTTAAAGGTTTCTGGGTCTTCTTTGTCTCTATGTCAGAGTACAGTATAGGGAAAACGC